>CAZESW010000109.1:441-5946 GCA_964514795.1 uncultured Alistipes sp. | reverse complement strand
TGCGGCTCCTCGCGAACCATATTCGCCGTAAAGGCCGAGCCGTCACTCAAATACATTTGGAACAAGAAGCATGCGATAGTTCTCGGAACGGAACTGCTGAAAGATTTCGGTTCCGAGAAATTCATCGACGAAGCGAAACTTATCGCCTACTACCGGTTCCGCAACGAAAAATTCGGCGCAGATGCCGGAATCTTCGAGCGTTCGCACCTTATCGGCAGATATTCGCGGGCATTTTTCAGCGATTCGACGCTGATATACAACAGCCTCGTACAAGGTATCGCAATGCGCTACAACAACGGGGGGGGGAAAGCTTTCGCCGAACTCGCCGTGGACTGGGAAGGCCTCTATTCGCACGAAACGCGCGAAAAGTTCCGCATACTCGTTGCGGCGGGAGGAAAGTTCGCGAAGATATTCGACGCGGGAGTGTCGATGTCGATACAGCACTACGCCAACAAGGCGATATTCGCAGGCAATGTCGTGGACAACGTACTGATAAATCCTTATATCGGCGTACGCTTCGACGCATTCTTCGCATTCGACATACGGTTGGGATATTTGCAGGGAATGCAGCGCGACCGGATGTTGCAGGAAGGCTGGAAGGCTCCGATGGGCGGCGAATTCAATTTCAGGATGTCGAAATGGGGCGTATTCATCGACAACAACCTCTATTTCGGAAAGAATCTGATGCCGCTGTATCACAATGTCGGCAAGGACGGACTGGCATACGGCAGCGACCTCTACACGGGCGACCCGTTCTACTGCACGTCGCACCGCATATACAATCGCACGGGAATAGGCTACGAACGTTCGTTCGTGAAGGACAGAGTGAGTGTCCGTGCGGAGATGGTATTGCAGTACAACGGACTCAAAATGTATTACCAGCAGCTGATAGGCGTTTCGGCGAAGATATGCCCGACGCTCTACGACAAATCGAAACATAAGACCAAATAGAAATAAAGACGAACGAATATGACTACGGAAACAAATGAAGTCAAGGAGAAATCGTTGAATTTCCTCGAAGAGATAATCGAGGAATCCATTGCAAAAGGCGAATCGAGAGTACAGACCCGTTTCCCGCCGGAACCTAACGGCTATCTGCATATAGGACACGCCAAGAGTATCTGCATCAATTTCGGACTGGCGAAGAAATACGGCGGAAAGTGCAATCTGCGTTTCGACGACACCAATCCCGTAAAGGAGGATGTCGAATATGTGGATTCCATCAAGCGCGATATCAAGTGGCTCGGCTTCGACTGGGCAATCGAGCGTTACGCATCGGACTATTTCGACCAGCTGTACGACTGGGCGATAGAGCTCATCAAGAAGGGACTTGCGTATGTGGACGACCAGACGCAGGAGCAGATTCGCGAGAACCGCGGAACCGTTTCGGAGCCCGGCAAGGAGTCGCCTTGGCGCAACCGCTCGGTAGAGGAAAACCTCGACTTGTTCGTGCGCATGAAGAACGGCGAGTTCCCTGACGGAGCGAAGGTGCTGCGTGCCAAAATCGACATGGCGCACCCGAACATGCTGTTCCGCGATCCTATCATGTACCGAATCATTCACGCCGAGCATCACCGCACGGGCAACAAGTGGTGCATCTACCCGATGTACGACTACGCCCACGGCCAGAGCGACTCGATAGAGAAAATCACGCACTCGATATGCACGCTCGAATTCGACGTGCACCGTCCGCTCTACGACTGGTTCATCGAGGCGCTGGACATTTACCCGTCGCACCAGTACGAGTTCGCCCGTCTGAACCTCACCTACACGATGATGTCGAAGCGCAACCTGCTGAAACTCGTCAAGGAGGGTGCCGTTATGGGTTGGGACGACCCGCGAATGCCGACTATATGCGCACTGCGCCGCAAGGGTTACACGCCGGCATCCGTCCGCGCATTCGCCGAGATGGTCGGCGTGGCCAAGCGCGACAACGTAATTGACCTCGGAAAGATGGAATACTGCGTCCGCGAAGACCTCAACAAGGTCGCAGAACGCCGTATGGCGGTACTCAACCCGCTGAAAGTCGTCATCACCAACTGGGAGGACGACAAAGTCGAAATGCGCGAGGCGGTGAACAATCCCGAGAATGCGGAGGCTGGAACACGTCAGGTTCCGTTCTCGAAAGTGCTCTACATCGAGCGCGACGACTTCATGGAGAATCCGCCTAAGAAATATTTCCGACTCAGCCCGGGAAATGAGGTGCGTCTGCGCTACTCGTATCTGATAAAGTGCGAGGAGGTCGTGAAGGATGCCGAAGGAAATATCGTCGAACTGCGATGCACCTACGACCCGCAGTCGGGCGAGGGTTCGTCGAGCGACGGACGCCGCGTAAAGGGCGTTATCCACTGGGTGTCGGCGGAACACGCATTCGAGGCTGAAATCCGACTGTTCAACCCGCTGTTCAAGACCGAAGACCCTAACGACACGTCGGAGGGTCAGACGTCGTGGGAGGACAACCTCAATCCGGAATCGTTGGTCGTAACCAAAGGTTATCTCGAACCCGCGCTCAAAGATGCGCCGGTCGGAACGACCTATCAGTTCGAGCGCGTCGGCTATTTCTGCCCTGATACCGACTCCACGCCGGAGCATCCGGTATTCAACCGCACGGTTACGCTCAAAGACTCGTGGGCGAAGATGAATAAATAGCAGAACAAGACGCATAAAAAAGCCATCCTCAAAAAAGGATGGCTTTTTCTATTAAAGACCTTAGAGTCCCTAACGTCTCTAAGGCCCCTAAGGTCTTTAATAGCTATGATTTTCTACCACACTTCGCCGGTCTTGTATGCAGGTGGTGCTGCGGTTTCGTACTCCGCACCTGCGATAACGTGCTCCTCGACGAATTTGCGGCCGTGGGAATCGGTTGCGACAACGCGAATCTTCGCCGACGGGTCTTTCAGCGTATAGGTGTACATGTGGTGGCAAGGGGAGCAATAGTTCTTGCGGGTGCTGCCCTTGAAGTGTCCGCGTCCGACAACGCCGACATGGTAGCCGATAGCCCACCAGTCTTTGCTCGACGTAAGCGACGGATATTCATCGCCGCGGTAAGGCGACGGTTCCATCAGCGACATTTCGCCCGACAGTTTGCCGTTCTCGTAAACCTCGATTTTCCAGTCCTTGTCGGCATTCCACACGTTGGCGAGCAGTACGCCTGCACCGAACGGCAGTTTCAGTTTCTCGTAGTCACCGCCGAACTCGGCATCGCCGCGATAAAGGCGCAGCTGGTGATTCTCGTCGAAACCTACGCTCTTGTATGTCCAGTCGGTTATCTCGTTGTCGCGGATTTCGAAGATTCCGTAGCCGTTAGGCGTTCCGTCGCCGTTATTGCGCGACCACCACCATCCGCCAGATGCAGCCGCGAGGATATGCTCGTAGATGCCGTTCGCGTGAACGAAATTGCGGTTATAGTGGGTATGTCCCGCCATGATATGGCAGTGCTCGAACTCGCGAAGCATCGCAAGAACCTTCTGCACGTTGTCGTATTTGAGGATGCCTGCCAACGGAATATGGAGGCAGAGAATCACGAGTTTGTCCTTCGGCACGAACCGGAGGTCCTGACGCAGCCACTCGACCTGCGCATCCGAGAAATCGCCGTGATATTTGCCCGACGTATCGAGCGAGGTATACATAACGTCGTTCATCGAAACGATATGGGCGTTGCCGCGGTTCCACGAATAGTTCACGGGGCCGAACACCGATTCGAAGGTACGCTGGTAGCGGACCGCCGGAGTAGCGTTATGAGCATTGAGCGCGATAGCCTCGTGCTCGTTGTCGTGATTGCCCATCGTCTGGAATATCGGCATTCCGAGGTTGGAAGCGGACAGCTCCTCCTTTATTACGGGCAGCAGATAGGTTGCGTTGCGAGGGCCCTGCGAATAGGCGATGTCGCCGAGCGAAACGGCATAGCAAGGAGTCTTGCGCTTCGATGCGGACGCCTTGACATCGGGAATGGTTTCGGTGCGCAGACGGTGGACATGCTGGATGGTCTGACACTGCGGGTCGGCGATGCAGAAGAGCGTGAAATTCTTCTCGGCACCCTTTTTCATGGGTTTGATTACGAAATCGTAGCGCTTGGCATCGGTAAGTTTCTTATAGAAACAAGGTGCGCCCTGACGCAGCGGAATTTCGTACTCCGCAGGAATCGAATAGAACACGTAGAATGCCTCCGGATGGCGCTTGATACGGTATTCGCCCTGTTTGTCGGTAGTTACGACCGAATAGCCGTCGCTGACGACCACGCCCTCGACGGGTGTGCCCGAAACGGTCGTTACGATGCCCGAAACATCGTAGTCTGCGGCAGCGTTCTGTGCCGAAACATCGGCGAAGGAGAAACATGCGGCCGCAAGCAGAAAGACAAGAAATCTCTTCATAGAATTAATGGTGTATTATTAAAGTTGCAGTACAAAGATACATATTTTTTATACTTTTGTAAAAATAAAACGGCATCAGAGATGAAGTTCAGAACCGAAATATCCGTAAAACCGCTGGAGCAGACCATCGGATACTCGTCGCGCATATTCGCGGCAGGCTCCTGCTTCGCCGAGAACATCGCCGAACGTATGCGGCAGGCGAAATTCCGCGTAACGTCGAATCCGACGGGAATACTCTTCAATCCGGCGTCGATAGCCGCCGCACTGTCGGGATTCGCCGACGGAAGGATTTACGGCGAAGCGGAAATCGTCGAGGCTGACGGCAAATGGTTCTCCTACGACGCCCACACTTCGTTAGACGGACATTCGCGGGAGGAGGCTTTGTGCAATCTCAACGAGGCGATGGCGGTCGGGCACTCCGCACTCACAGCGGCGGATACGGTAATACTCACATTCGGCACGGCCTGGATATATGTACTCGGCGAAACGGGAGCGACGGTAGCCAACTGCCACAAACGTCCGCAGTCGCTGTTCACGCGCCGCAGGTTGTCGGTAGCCGAAACCGTCGGAATGTATGCTCCGCTGATGGACGGCATACTTAAAGACAAACACGTGATAATCACCGTCAGTCCGGTACGCCATACGGCGGACGGTCTGGACGGCAATTCGGCGAGCAAAGCGGTTCTGCGTCTGGCGGCCGAAGAACTCGCGACGACGTATCCGAACGTCGAATATTTCCCGTCGTTCGAGATAATGAACGACGACCTGCGCGACTACCGGTTCTACGACGAAGACCTCGTGCACCCTTCGCGTCAGGCGGTGGAATACATCTGGGAACATTTCGCCAAAGCCGCCCTTTCGGACGAGGCACGGCGATTGCTGCCGAACGTGGAGCGCATAGCGGCCGCTGCAAGGCACAGACCGTTCGACCCGACGGGCGAAGCCTACCGAGAATTCTGCCGCAAAACGGTCGAGGCGATAGATTCGATGCCGGAGATAGATTTCTCTGCCGAACGCGAGATTTTAAGGCGGTTTTACCAATAATATTTAGTAAATTTGCAGGCTCGTAAAGTTTTTGACAATTAAGATGCGTTACAGATACATAATACTTGCCCTGTTGCTGTTCGCCACGACC
>CAZESW010000109.1:0-431 GCA_964514795.1 uncultured Alistipes sp. | reverse complement strand
TGCGACGGACATCGACCGCTACGGACACAACTTCGGCGAAGGAGGATTCCGCAGACTGACGGAGAGCGGTGCGGTATTCACCGAGTGCTACCTCGGATATGCGCAGACTTACTCGCCGGCCGGAGCCGCCACGATAGCCACGGGAGCGATGCCTGCAACTCACGGAATAGTCTCGGAGGTATGGTACGACCGCTCCACGAACAAGCCCGTAATATTGTGCGAAGCCGCCGCAGGCAACTATTCGCGGCCGGACAACGGAATAACGGACATCTATTCCGCCGGCTGCATGGTCGCACAGACGCTTTCGGAAGCGGTGCTCGGCAGTTCACCCAAATCGAAGGCGATAACGATAGCTCACACACCGCAGTCGGCAATCATAACGGCAGGCGGAAAGGGCGAATGCTACTGGCTCGACGACAAAGGCGACTGGT
>CAZESW010000108.1:0-5966 GCA_964514795.1 uncultured Alistipes sp. | reverse complement strand
GTGAGGTTTAGAACAAGTTATCGGTTAATTTTTCATGATTTTTTTTGCAGTTATCCGAAATTATAGTACTTTTGCATGCTCCTTTCGAGAAAGTGAGGATGCACGGAGGGTTGGGTGAGTGGCTTAAACCAGCAGTTTGCTAAACTGCCGATATCGTAAGGTATCCGCTGGTTCGAATCCAGTGCCCTCCGCAGAAAAGAGGTCCGAAAGACCTCTTTTTCATTTACGCACAACCCGACAGACAATGGAAATAAAACAATATTCCGACGAATACAAAGAAGAGGTAATCGGCTTGATTCTTGACATACAGAACAATGAAGCGAAAGTCGGGATACCGCTTGCCGAACAACCCGACCTGCTCGACATCTGCACATCGTATATCGGCAATGGCGGCAACTTCTGGATTGCTGTCGATAACAATCATGTCGTCGGCACTATCGGTTTGATGAAAATAAATCCGGATTGGTGCGTATTGAAGAAATTTTTCGTCCGTCGCGATTTTCGCTCCCGGAAAGTAGGTCTCGCGCTGTATGAGCGGCTTCTCGCATACGCCGAGACGAACGCAATAAAACACATCATACTCGACACGCCATCGGTAGCGACCAAATCGCATGCATTCTACGAACGTGCAGGATTTGTCAGAATCGATAAATCGGAATTGCCCGTCGCATACGAATATCCCGACCGACAATCTGTTTTATACAGATTGGACTTGCAGTAATTCATGGCAGACAAAACAAAGGCGGCTTTCCGAGCCGCCTTTGTTTCAGTGACATATCTACGTTAAATTTCGTCAGGCATAGGCACGCACTCGCCCGAATTGAGATACTTCGGCATCGGTGCGTTCCAGCCGCGCAATTTTCCGCCCAGTTCGGCAGCCAGTTCCTTGACGATTTCCGGATGCTCGGCTGCGACATCGTTCTGTTCTTCGAGGTCGGTGCGCATATTGTAAAGTTCGAGTTCCTTCGTGCGCATACGGTACACGAGTTTCCAGTCGCCCTTGCGGACTGCACTCAGATAGTCGATATCCGTCAGGTCGTAAGGCTTCCACTTGTGCGGATAGTGGAACACGAGCGCGCGTTCAGGGTCTATACCCGAAATGCTCTTGTCGATAACCAGAGCGTTCTCCTCCTTCTGCGAGGTAACCTTGCCGTCGGCCTTGGCTTTCGCAGCGAATTTCGAACCGTCGGTAATCAGCGAAACGAGGCTCTCGCCGTCTACATCCTGCACATATTCCGGATTGCGGACGCCTGCAAGTTCGAGAATCGTAGGGAACAGGTCTTCGCAGATAACCGGAGTATTTACCCGCGTGCCGGCTGCAATCTTGCCTTCCCAGCGGAACGTGAGCGGAACGCGGATACCGCCTTCGTAGCACGAGCCCTTACCCTCGCGCAAAGGTTTGTTCTGGGTATGGAGAATGCCGCCCTTCTGCTTGTTCTCGCTGTTGCCGCCGTTGTCCGTCATGAAAATGATAATCGTATTCTTGTCTACGCCCTTCTCTTTCAGATAAGCCATCAAATCGCCGAGACTCTTGTCCACGCCTTCGACCATCGAAGCATAACGCGCCTGTCCCTCGTCCAGTCCGGCATCGAGATATTTCTGAATGAACCGCTTGTCCGGCTGAATCGGAGTATGGGTAGCGTAGTGCGCCATATAGAGGTAGAACGGTTCGCCATGTTCGATAGGATAATCGAGCGTCTTCAACGCTTCGAGCGTAAGAGCCTCTGTAAGATGGGTATCCGTATCGTAGTATTCGGTCATGTTCTGAACGGCGAGATAGTTCCACAGTTCGGGAGTATTGCCGTAATGGTCTTCGCTCTGGTACGAACGCGGCATACCTGCGACATTACCCGACACATTGACGACGAATCCCATATTGTACGGGCTCGCACCCGGAGTTCCGGCAGCAGCCCAGTGAGCCTTGCCGACATGTATCGTAAAGTAGCCAGCATCGCGAAGCAGTTTCGGCAGCGGCGTAGCGTACTGTGTACGCTCTATACCCTCGACCGGGCTTACGCCGTTGAGAGTCCAATCCGGACGGCGCAACTCCTTGTCGTCGTCATCGAACGTTCCCTGCATCATGGAAACAGCACCTCCGGTTGCATCGCTCGCTTTGTCGCGCATGGTCGAAGTCCAGTTGGTGATACCCGTATGTGCGGCATTCATACCGGTAAGCAGACTCGTACGGGTCGGCGTCGATACGGGGCACGCATAGGCATTGGTCAGAATCACGCCCTCTTCTGCAAGACGTGCCATATTGGGCGTATTGTGGCGCAGGTTGATAGGATAAGCCTCTTCGCCATAGGCTACCGAGGAGTCCACCCAGCCCATATCGTCCACGAGGAAGAACACGATGTTCGGACGCTGCTGTTCGGATGTGCTGCAAGCCGCGAGAGGCAATGCCAGCGACAGTCCGACAAACGATTTGGTTTTCATTTTCATAAATTGTTTTAGGTATGGTTAATAATAATTAGTAACGCCGAAAAGATTGCCCGAAATTTCGGGCAATCTTACGAAATAGCGCGTAAGGCGGCAATCAAACCGCCCTACGCAAAAAACGTATGATACTACTTGAAATAACGCTTGTAAAGACCTTGGAAGCCCGCACCGTGACGCGCTTCGTCCTTCGCCATTTCGTGAACAGTATCGTGAACCGCATCGAGGTTCTGCTCCTTTGCCAGACGGGCAAGGCGCATCTTGTCCTCGCAAGCACCGCACTCGGCATTCATACGCTTGAATACGTTGGTCTTTGTATCCCAAACCACGTCGCCGAGCAGTTCTGCGAATTTAGCGGCATGCTCTGCCTCCTCGAACGCATAACGCTTGAAAGCCTCTGCTATTTCAGGATAACCCTCGCGGTCTGCCTGACGGCTCATAGCCAGATACATACCTACTTCGGTGCACTCGCCTACGAAATGATTGTTCAAACCTTCGAGAAGTTCCGGATTCGAGCCTTTGCCGTCGCCGATTTTGTGAACCGTAACGAATTCGAGGTCGCCCTCCTGCTCCGTCACCTCTACGAACTTATCTTTCGACACCTTGCACAAAGGACATGTTTCAGGAGCTTCGTCGCCCTCATGAATGTAACCGCATACGGTACAACGCCATTTTTTTGCCATAATCTTAAAGTTTTAATTGTTATGCTTTACGTTTTTAATGTTTCGATACGCAAATATACGAAAGACATTTGAAAGATAAAAATAATATATTTTTATCGCAGTATAAATATTACTTATACGCTACTGCCGGTCTATAACGAATTCTATCTCCTCTACCGACGTAGAATCCTTTACAAGAACGCGTTTCTGCGAATCGAGCAGATACATGGCGGGAATCGCGCGCAGGTCGTAAAGATTCTTTTCGCGGATGACGCAGCCTTTGTCGTAGGAATTTATCCATTTCGACGGCATCGACGACGCATACGAACGCCAGGCATCGAGATCTTCGTCTGGATACAGAGCCAAAATTACCAATGAACCGCGCTCCTGCAACTCGTTGAGCATAGGCGATTCGACGACTGCCGACTGGATGCTCTTGCACATCGGGCATCCCGGGTTGTTGATGAATATCAGCACATATTCGGCATCTATCGAATAGAGATTCGACGACCGGCCCGAGGCGAGCGTATATCTGAAATCGTTGGCTTTCCGACCGATGCGGTTCTGCTGTGCGATTTCGAGGTCGTAGGCGGGAGCGAGCCGCTCGTATTCGTCATAGAAAGGTGTCGCCAGTTGCGCTTCGAGCACCGGAATATAGAGTTCCTCACTGCGCACGGGCGAATTGGGGTCGTGCAGAATCTTTTCGGCGAGCATCACGAAATATTCGAACATCGTTTTCGACGTCGAGGCACGCGTCATAAGCTCCTTTATCGGCTCCTGATTGGTCGGGCCGACGAAATTGGCGACATACGCAGCGTATGCCCGCAGCATCTCGACGGTATCGACCTTTGCGATGAACACCGTATCGGCGAAATCGAATTTGTCCCAATAGTGCTCCGACATATACGCGAACTTGTCCTCCTCCGTCGCCTGTGCGGGAGGATAAACCATCCGGAAATGATACGACGGCGCAGATTTTGTTTCGGATTTCGTCTTTTTCGCAGGCGAGCCGCAGCCGACGAGCAATGCCGAAACGAGCGATATATATAATAAGTAATGTTTCATAAAACAAAGATACGATTAAGTGAGCGCAAAGCAAAATTTATTTTGACTTTGCCGAACGTGAGTATCTAAAACGAAGTTAAAGATACGAATATTATTTATTATCTTTGCCCGAATTATGGAAGACCGCATAAAAATATCGGGAGCGAGGGTTCACAACCTCAAAAATATCGACCTCGAAATACCGCGCAACCGTCTTGTCGTGATAACGGGACTGTCGGGTTCGGGCAAGTCGTCGCTTGCATTCGACACCATATACGCCGAGGGGCAGCGCAGATATATGGAGACGCTCTCCACATACGCACGTCAGTTCATCGGCTCGATGGAGCGTCCCGACGTAGACAAGATAACGGGATTGAGTCCTGTCGTGGCTATCGAACAGAAGACGACCAACAAGAATCCGCGTTCGACTGTCGGCACGGTAACCGAAATCAACGACTTTCTGCGACTGCTTTTCGCCCGTGCGTCGCGCGCCTATTCGCTCGTAACCGGCGAATTGATGACGCACTATACGGACGAGCAGATTTGCGACCTGATACTGAAAGATTATGCCGACAAGAAAATCGCGCTTCTGGCTCCGATAGTCAAAGGCCGCAAGGGACACTATCGCGACCTGTTCGAGTCGCTGGCGAAACGCGGCTACATCTATGCCCGCATCGACGGCGAAATCCGCGAATTCGGCGCAGGCGAACGGCTCGACCGCTACAAAGTGCACTCCATAGAACTCGTAATCGACCGTCTGACTGCAACAGAACAAGCCCGCGAACGCATAATGACCTCGCTCAAAGAGGCTATGCGTCAGGGTAAGGGAACGATGGCTCTGCACGATTACGAATCGGGAACGCTGCGATACTATTCGCGGCATCTGATGTGTCCGACGACAGGCATGGCATTCGAGGAACCCGCACCGCATACATTCTCGTTCAACTCACCCAAGGGCGCATGTCCGCGATGCAACGGACTGGGCGAGGAGGCGGTTTTCGATACCGAGAAGATTATCCCGAACGACAAACTGTCGATTCGCGACGGAGGTATCGCACCGCTCGGCAAGGGTCGCACGAATCTGCTTTTCACGATACTCGAAGCACTCGGCAAACGTTACAAATTTTCGCTCGACGAACCGATAGCCACCATATCGCCGGAGGGTCTGAACGCGATTCTGTACGGCGACCCCGAACCGGTTACAATCAATCTCGCCGACTTCACCTACAATCGCGGAATGCAGATGCGCCAGTGGGAAGGCATCGCGGAGTACATAAACGAAACCCTTTGCAACGACGACGAGGATTCGCGACGGGGAGAGAAGTGGCGCGAACAGTTCGTCGCCTACCGCAAATGTTCGTTATGCAACGGCACGAGGCTGAAAGAGGAGGCGTTGCAGTTCAAAATCGGCGACAAGAACATAGCCGACTTGTCCGCCATGTCTATTTCGGCGCTTTCGGAGTGGATGTCGGGCATCGAGGAGTACATGAACAACCGCGAACGTGCAATCGCGCAGGAGATTGTCAAGGAGATACGCGAACGGCTCAAATTCCTTATGGACGTAGGCTTGGGTTATCTTTCCCTCGGCAGAGCCGCACGGTCGCTGTCGGGCGGCGAGAGCCAGCGAATAAGACTCGCCACGCAAATCGGTTCGAAACTCGTCAATGTGCTGTATATTCTCGACGAGCCGAGCATCGGACTGCACCAGCGCGACAATCAGAAACTTATCAATACGTTGAAAGAGTTGCGCGACGCCGGCAACTCGGTTATCGTCGTCGAGCATGACGAGGATATGATGCGGGCTGCCGACTTTATCGTCGATGT
>CAZESW010000107.1:0-5982 GCA_964514795.1 uncultured Alistipes sp. | reverse complement strand
GCATACGAAAGACCGAGTGCAGCGACGCCCGAAACGTGAGGACATGCCATAGATGTTCCCTCCATATAGCCATAAGGATTGGTCGTCGAGGATTCGGCAGGCGTAAGCGTCGAAAGGATCTCTCCGTTTTCGGATTTCGCATAATCCCAGTCGCCACCCGGAGCGGTAATATCTACACCCTTTCCGTAGTTGGAGAATGACGACGGAGTGAAGTCCGCCGACATTGCAGCCACGCTGACGCACGGTTCGTAACCGCCCGGATAACCCGGAAGCGAAGCATATTCGTTACCGGCCGCGAAAATCGCAAGACCGCCCTTGATTACGCCAGTATCGGAACCCGCATTAGCGATGAAATAGTCGATGGCCGCCTTCTCGGCAGAACATTCGCGGTTGAACTCGGAATCGGATGCAGGACCTTGGTCTTCGTCGGATTTGGCGGAGTTGTAGCCCCAACTGCATTGGAGGATAACCGCACCGTTATCGCAGGCATACTGTATCGCCTTGGCGGTCATGGAGGTAGTCGCGCCATTCTCGCCCGAGAAAATCTGGCACGACATGATTTTCACGCCGTCGTTGTTACCCGTACCGCCCGCGATACCGCACACGCCCTTGCCGTTGCCGTTCACTGCGGAAATCGTACCCGCGACATGCGTTCCGTGGCTCACGTCGCCATAGGCGTTCCACGAGATTCCGCCCTTGTTGTTTACGAAATCGTAGCCGTAGATGTCGTCCTTATAGCCGTTGCCGTCGTCGTCGCGATTCGACGAACCGTTCTTCTCGGCGGTGTTTATCCACATGTTAGCCGACAAATCCTCGTGCGAATACATCACGCCCTCGTCCACCACTGCGACGATAATCGACGGATCGCCCGCGCAAAGTTCCCATGCCTGCGCGCAGTTCACGTCGGCACCCGCTTTCGTCGGGCTGGTTACCTTCGTGTCGCCGGTATTGATGAAGTGCCACTGCTTGGCGAGAAGCGGGTCGCTGAACCGAGCCGCAGCACGGGTTGCGGCGGTTGCCTCCGCAGTGTCGAGCGCTACGGCACGACGGTTGTAACTGCGCTTAACCTGCACGTTGAACTGCACGACGTTCACTTCGGCGACCTTCGCGAGTTTCGATGCCACGGCGTCGAGGTCTGCCGACTCGTCGAACACGAGTTTATACCAGAGGTGCAGACCGGCATTGCGTACATTAGCCTCGTTCTTCTCGGTAATCGTAAACACCGGCTCTATCGCCGAAGCGTTCACCGATGCCAAAATTTCATCGACACCATCGATGCCCGAACGGGTCGCTCCGCTGCGGGAAACCGCGGTTTCGAGCGTCTGCTCGCTCCCGGGAGCGAATCTTACGATAAGTTCACCGCGTGTCGCACCCTCCGACGAGTGGACGATGGCCGCACCGTCGGCAGGATTCTCGACCGTTGCTATATTCTCGTTCAAATCCTGCGTACAAGCGGCGAACGAAAACAGAACCAATACTGATAATATCTTTTTCATATCTCTATCTCCTGTTTATCTGTTAAAGAAAACGCTTTGCATTGCCCAGCTTCACGGTGCCGAGGCTGTGTACGGTCGCCGGAATATCGGCACGGACATATACCGACACTTCGTTCTCGTTGGCGGTATTCACCCATGTAAGCGAATTTTCATCGACCTCTTCGAGTGCGTAGGTCGCAGCCCACTCCTTGCCGTCGTCGTATGTTCCGCCGAAGATACCCGCAGTGGCGTCGAACGTGTACGAGCCGTAGAATTTGGCGACCTCGTAGTTACCGATACGCTGATACAGCGCGAACGTATAGTCGTCGTTGAGCGTCATATAGACATCGAAATCGACCGCCGTGCCGCAGAATGTCGCGAGTTTCCAATTGCCCCAGCACTCCGACAGCATTCCCGTTTCGGGTTTGTCGGTCAGACGCTCCTCGTCGGCCGTGAAATTAACCGTATGGACATATCCGCGGTGGAATTCCAACACGGACGAAGTCTGCACCTTGAACGTTCCGACCGACGTTTCGACAGCGACAGTCGAGCCGACCGGCAGATTTACCCCGTTGATAAGCATATAGCCCGTAAACGTACTGCCAGACGGCAACTTTTCGCCGTTCTCGACAGCGAGAGAAATGCTGTTCTGCGCCTCGACAGCCGCTACCGACGGATTCATGATGTCGATTGCAAATTTGCCGGACAAGGCATCCGAAGCCGAAGCGGATTCGACCGTTATGCTGCGGACGGTAAAACTGCGGGCATATTCGTTCTTCACGTTGAATTTGACAATCGAGAACGCATGGGTAAAGGTGAACGGCACAGTTACGGTCGTACCTTCAATCATGCTCTCGGCGATTGCGGTCGGCGTGGCGATAAGGAAATCGTTCGCTCCGATATGGGCGGTCGAAGCGTTACCTGTCTGCGTCTGCGCACCGAGCGTGAACGCACGGCTGACAGAGCGCGAACCGTCGCTCTTCAATCCCGCTTCGAGGTCGAGCGACTGGTCGGCATTGTAAGGATAGTAGCCGATAATCATATCGCCCGTGGTTACGTTGAACGTCGCTGTCGAGGTGAATCGCGAGACGCTCGAATGGTCTGCGCCGGCGTTGTCGTAGCGCAGGTTCTCGATAGTAGTCTTGTAACCCGTACCGAAATCGCGGCACAAGTACACGCCGATTCGGTCGTCGGCATTCCAGTACGCCGTCGTCGTGTCCTCGTCGTACACGGTTTTGGTCGCTGTCATTTCGGCGGCAATCACCATCTCGGCACCCTCCACAGTTACTCTCTTGACTGCGACAGCATCGTTTTTCGTGCAGCCTGCCGCTCCGAGCAGCATTGCGGCACACAATAACAAATGTATCTTCTTCATGGTTAATGGTTGGATTTCATTTTTACATTTCCCGACTCGGCATAGCCCGAATTTTATCCGGCTATGTGCCCGGTTATACATCATAGGAACCTCCGTCCTCGAACGACGGGTCGCCTTTGGCTCCGGCATCCCAGTTCGCGGATTCGGCAAAGCCGCTTTCGAGGCAGACACGCAGTATCGTCAGTCGCGGCATGACATAGTTTTCGGTCATCATTTCTGTTAAAAACAATCAAATTTCAGGTTCTTCGGCATAATTACCCAATTTAACTATGGGATGCAAATATATAATTTTTATCGGGGAAATAAAAACGGAAAGAGAAAAAAGAGTTATGGTCAGCAGTCGTTGTACGACATTGTGTTGCGTTCTTTTTGCTTTCCGTGATTGAAAAAAGCCGGTTCGTTGAAAAAATTATGACGAACGCGCTGTAAACTATACTTTTGTGACGTATTCGGCGAAAGTCGGTCGTATGAAATAAGAAAAACAACGAATAATTAAAATAAGAATGAGCAAGAATTCATGTTATGAATCTCCCGAAATTTTCGTGGAGAATTTTGTCTGTGAAGCCGGATTTTCGGTGTCGTTCGTCGATTTCGACAATGCCTGGGACGACGGATTCGAGGACACGTACTCGTCATCTTCTTACGAGGCATTTTTCTACGGAAACATTAACGAATAAAACGGGGAGGACATGATTATGAAAAAGATATTTCTTTCGATACTGAGTGCTGCCATGTTCGCAGCGTGCGCCAAGAGCGAAACCGAAAATATTATGCCGGAAAATCCGGAGCCGGGCAGCGAAGCGCAGATGGTCTACGTCGAAATCGGCGCCACGGCAGGCGGCGAGACCAAGGCCGCATACGACGAGAATCTGAACGCCTACTGGGAAGGCGGCGACCAGATATTAGCGATACAGGGCAGCGCTACGAGCAATACCACGGAGACATGGGCCGGTCAGGATTACAACACATCGGCCACGACATTGGATTTGAGCGGCGGCATTGGCAGCAATACTGCCGCATTTGCCGGCGACATAGCGGTATGGGACAGCAACCATAACCGTTATTTCCATTTCGCATCTCCTGCATCGGACGCCGTATTGACGACATCGACCCACACCCCGGGAGCAAGCGGTTTAAGTGGTAACTATTCTACTCACACCACCTGCACCTATACCATTCCGGAGGAGCAGGACGGTATATGGCATCCGTTCCTATGCGCTTCGACTGCCGGGCAGACAACTGCCGAAGCAATCGACCATGTATCGTTCGGCCAGTCGCACAACGCATGCTTCGCCATTCGGGTGTTCGAGAGCAACGGCAAAACGCCGAAACGAATCACGACGATAACCATTACCGCCGAAAACAATATTATCGGTACGATAGACGCGACGACCGACAACAACGGTTCATTCGCCGACACGACGTTCAACAGCACTGGAACCGGAAATACGATTATTGCCGAGAATCTCGAAAATATCGAAATGCTGGGCAAATACTACGAATACCGTTTCGAGGTACTGCCTGTCAATTCCGGAACAATCACCATTCTGCTCGGCGATGAAGACAATTCGTCCATCGTGCGTTACGCGAATGCAAAGGACTTCAAGGCGAACTACCGCAGCGGTGTAAACGTATCGTGGGACAAGGCGGGAGTCAAGCTGGATACCACGACATGGTTCGACGATTCGTGCGCGAACGGGGGACTTTCGGCGCTTGCATCCAAGAATACGATTTATTGCGACTTCTCGACTTTCGGAGTAAATGCGAGCAACATTGCGGAGAAAGGCATAATAATCAACGGCGACACCGAACACCCATATAAAATCGAAGGTACGGGGACCAAATTCCACACCGAAATCGCCGCCACGAGAGGCGACGGCGAGTACACGGTAATGGCTTATATCGTGTTGAAAGATGATTCCGAACCGCTCACATCCGAGGAGAAGAAAGTTTATGTCGTAAATACTGACAACCTGCCGGCTATCGCTTCGCACACAATAAGTTCTTCGTACAACTCCAATGCCGAAATCGTAAAGACGAACGACATCGAGGGCAACGTAATCCAGGCAAACATTCAACTCAACGACGACAACTGGATATCGAAAGATTTGATAAAGAGCATAACGTTCCATCATGCGGATTTCTCGACTGCCATGGAGACGAATGGCACGACAGTCATGCCGCTCGAACTTGCCGTACCGGAGTTGCGCAAGTATGTAGATTGCCGTATCGAGGTTGTGTTCAAGAACGGATATACACTCAATACTCCATATTATGATATAAATGTTACGGGTATACCGTACTACTGGATAAACAATCCGAATGGAGAAAGGATACACGACCAAACGATTTCTAGCTCATATAGTTTTTACATTCCCACAACAACAATGGATGTAAATTTGGTATACAACATAGATTTGGTTGGTAAAACAGTAGCAAATATCGGAACCTTAACTGTTGATGACGAGCAAATATTTTCTGCCAGCCCAAACTACAATCGTACCGATAACGAACGAGCAACCATACCATTGTCGTTATCCAGCAAATCCATTAACTTTTCTTATAATGACAAAAGCAGCAGTAGTTGGTCGGTTTCAACAAGTTATAGTTTGATTTACGAAATTAGCATAAAATATTAAGAAGAAAAACATATACCTTGCGGCGGGAAATCTCCCGCCGCTTTCTGTTTATTAAAAAGTGGACTTTAAAGTCGTTAAGGTCATTAAAGTCTTTAAAGTAGTACCAATCATAACACTTTAACGGCCTTAATGCCGATGACATTTGTCATCGGCAGACCTTTAAAGACATTATGCCCCGCTCTGTCGGACTACCCCCATCCCGCACGGCACAAAAAATCCGCCGTCCCTTGCGGAACGGCGGACAGCAATACCCCACGTTAGTGTTGTTACTCTTCTGCTGCGACGCTGAGCGAAACCTCTGCCTTAACCTCACGGTGAAGTTTGATGGCAGCCTTGTATTCGCCTACGGTCTTGATAGCATCAACACTGATGTTCTTCTTGTCGACTTCGATGCCCTTAGCTGCGAGAGCCTCTGCGACATCGGCGGAAGTAATCGAACCGAAGATTTTGCCTTCCTCAGCCTTAACGGTGAACGAAAGAGGAAGATTAGCGA
>CAZESW010000106.1:4806-5983 GCA_964514795.1 uncultured Alistipes sp. | reverse complement strand
CTCCTCGTTGAAGAAGAAGTCTTCTTTCGAAGGGTAGTCGGGCCAGATTTCTTCGATGCTTTCGTAGATGTCGCCTTCGTCTTCTATCTCTTGCAGGTTTTCGAGTACTTCGAGCGGCGCGCCGGAACGGATGGCGTAATCAATCAATTCCTCCTTGGTGGCAGGCCATGGTGCATCTTCGAGTTTGGATGCGAGTTCGAGTGTCCAATACATAACTGTAATTTTTAAGTGTTCATTGTATACATCTTTTACCGTTTCGGCGCAATCCGCAAAAATCGGACTCCGCATTCGTTGCGACAAAAGATTTGTTTCCCAACAGTCGTTTTCTCGCCTCGGTATACCCGAATAAATTAGATAATGCACTCAGCTTAAAGAAAATGCCTGTATAACGGTCTCGTGCTCCCTTTCGGAATTACAAGTGTTACCGCGTACAAAAATATACAAAAAATGTACATGAACAAATTTTACGGCGAAAAATTTAAAACAGTTTCTTACGGTCGCCACAAAATCTCCTCCACCTCGAAAACCTCCGTCAGCACACGCCCGAGCGTATAGAGATAATCCGAAAGCCGGTTGAGGAAAACGAGTGCCGATGCGTCGATTTCGTGCTCCTGCGACGCGCTAATGGCTGCCCGTTCGGCCCTGCGGCATACGGTGCGGCATACGTGGCACATCGAAACAACCGAACATCCTCCCGGAATCGTGAAATTGGTTATCGGCGCGATTCGCGACTGCAACTCGTCGATGCGCTTTTCGAGCCGCTCTATCGTCTCGTCGCTTACGGGTTTCACCTTGTCCCGTCCGCCTTCTCCGACGGCGAGCAGAGCTTCGACCCCCATCAGCGTCGAATTTATGCTGTGAATGTCGGCGATGTACTCTGCGTCAGCGCCTTTCTCTGCCATCGAGTCGCCGAGCAGTGCGAGAAATGCCGTCAGTTCGTCCACCGAACCGTAGGCCTCCACGCGGCCGTCGGTCTTGGCGACCCGTTCGCCGCCAATCAGCGATGTTTTGCCCTTGTCGCCTCCTTTGGTGTAAAGTTTCATAAGCGGAAATGCTGTTTCGGAAGTTTGTTGTTCAATATTATAAGGTAGCCGCGGTTGTCCACCGATGTCGATTTGTGCATTGCGACTATCGCCCGGCACTCGTCGCGGCGTTCGCGGTTGGCATACGGCGACAT
>CAZESW010000106.1:0-4796 GCA_964514795.1 uncultured Alistipes sp. | reverse complement strand
TATCGTACCGTGCTCCTTTGCCGCTTCGTATGCCGTTTTCAACTGCCCGAAAGGATATTCTGCGGTTACGACGTTGAAATCGGCGCACCCGCCGCCGTTTATCCCGAATGTCGTGCAATTGCAGTAATGCATCGCGTTTTGAAGCTGCACGGCGCGTTTGCGGACGACACCGGCTGCAATCAGCGCGTCGTAAAGCGGCGCATTCTCCGGGTCGTAGAGCCTGCCGCACATGAAAACTTTGCGGATAAGCCCGTAGACGAACGGCGAATGGATTCCGTAGCCGCGATAATATTTGGCTCTCGAAATCTCGTCTTTCAGCAGCGACAGTTTGTACAGACGCTTCTTGATAGTTCTTCCGTTTACCTTCATCTATTTTTTCAGTAATCCCGCCAGATGTCCCGTCGAGAATGCTATTTGCAGATTGTAACCGCCCGTGTTGGCATCGAGGTCGAGCACCTCTCCGGCGAAATATAAACCCTTGATTTTCTTCGACTCCATCGTATATTCGTTCACCTCGTCGCACGCCACTCCTCCGGCAGTAACCACAGCGTATTCGAACGGCGCATAGTCGCTGATAGGGAATACCCAGCCTTTCAGCACCTTTATCAGACGGTCGAACTCCTTGTCCGTTACCTTGCTGATGTAGATTTTCGAGTGCACGTCCAGTTCCTTGCATATCGGCACGACGAGCGGCTTCGGAACGAGCCGTCGGACGAGTTCCGCGAACAGTTCGTCGGGATTCATTTCGGCGATTTCGCGCTTTATGCGCTCGTGCAGCATCTCCTCGGTGAGGGCGGGCTTCATGTCGATTTCCAGCTTCACCTTGCGGTCGTCGAGCAGTGCATCCACTGCATCGCGACTGAGCCGCAGCGTCGTGGCACCCTCGATTCCGCGGTCGGAAAAACTGATTTCGCCGAACTCCTCGCGCACCTTCTCGCCGTCCACGAACAGCGAGACATTGACGTTGCGCAACAGTATGTTGCGGATGTATGCATGTTGCGGATGCGACGTCACGAGCGGAGTCAGCGACGGACGCACCTCCTCGATTCGGTGTCCTGCGGCATCGGCGAACATGTAACCGTCGCCGGTCGAACCGGTAGCGGGGTAGGATACGCCGCCAGTTGCGATTATGACGTTCGGGGCCTCGACCTTGCGCTCGAAACCGCGCTTGTTGATGAACTTCACGCCGAGCACTTTGTCGCCAACGGTCACTATCTCGGTTACTCGGGTGTCGCAGCGTATCTCGACCTCGTAATCGCGGCAGTAGAATTCGAGCGCATTGGCGATGTCGGCAGCCTTGCCGCTCTCCGGAAATACGCGCTCGCCGCGTTCGGTTACGAGTTTTACGCCCATCCGCTCGAAAAACCGCATCGTCGCGCGGTTCGAGAATTCGGAGAATGCGACTTTTAGAAAATCGGCATTCACCCTCACGTTCCCGGCGAATTCGCTTTCGGGCTTGGCATTGGTCAGATTGCAGCGACCCTTGCCTGTGATTCGTATCTTTCGTGCGGGCTTCTCCATCTTTTCGAGCAGCAGAACGCGCGAACCGTTCTTCGCGGCAGTTCCTGCGGCCATCAGTCCTGCGGCGCCTGCTCCTATGACGATAACGTCGTAATTGGATTCGGTAGTTTCAATAAAATTTTCCATATATGCAACAAAGTTACGATTAAGAATCCACAAATGAAATTTTCTCGCCGGAAAAATGCGTCCGTCTTTGTCTTTGTGTCTCCGTAATAGGTTTCTTAACGACGTTAACGGACTTAAAGTCATTATCTCCTGCCATATAAAACATCCGCCACCGCCTGTTTCCGGGCGGTGGCAACATGAAATAAACAGCACCGATTACCGCTAAAAATCGTAGCCTTCGATTCTTGAAGCATAATATCTCCAGTCTCGTGCAGATTTATATGCTGTTACCGACTGGCTCGGCACATATATTTTTAAGTCGGATGATATATTATGAAATACCAAATAGTCCAATGTCGGCGGCGTTGTCGGTTTACAATAAACGCTGGTCAGGTTGCTGCAATCTTCGAATGTTTCATGTTCGATTGATGTGACGCCGTCGGGAATGGTAACGCTTGTCAGGTTGGTACAGCTGTAAAATACACAAAATCCGATTTTGGTAACCTTTTCTGGAATAACGATATTTTTCAGGTTGGTGCAATGTTGAAATACACAATCTCTGATTTCGGTAATACGGTTGGAAATGGTGATGTTTGTCAAATTGATGCACCATACGAATGCCGCCGGTCCGATTGAAACGACACTGTCGGGAATAGTAATGCTTGTCAGGTTGTGGCACCAAGCGAATGCGTCCCCACCGATTGAAACAACGCCGTTGGGAATAGCAATGCCTGTCAGATTGCTACATTTGTAGAATGTACCAATTCCGATTTCAGTAACACTGTCGGGGATAGTAATACTGGTCAAATTGCTGCACTCGGAGAATGCCCAATCCCCAATTGAAGTAACGCTGTCTGAAATGGTAATGCTTGTAAGACTGCAACAGCCTGAGAATGCATAACTGTCAATTTCGGTAACGCTGTCGGGTATAGTAATGCTTTTAAGACTGCTGCACTCGGAAAATGCATGATGACCGATTGAAGTAACTCCGTCGGGAATATTAATGCTTGTCAGATTGCCGCATTCGTAGAATACATAATCTCCGATTTCAGTAACACTGTTGGGAATAGTAATACTTGTTAAATTGCTACATCCGTAAAATATTCTATCCCCAATTTTGGTAACTCCGTCGGGAATAGTATATTCTGTCAATTCGCATGGCGCGAATGCAATGAGTTTCCCGTTTACAATCAAACTTCGTTTATCGGCGGATGAATATTTTCCGTCAAAACAGGACAAGCTGCCGCATCTGGAAAATGCCCCATTTCCGATTTCGGCAACGTTGTCGGGTATAGTAATGCTTTTAAGACAACTGCATCCGAAGAATGCATAATCGCTTATTGAATCGATGCTGTCAGGAATTTCCAAATCCGTAACCAGTTCCCCATTGACATACAGGTTGTGCGCATAAACCAAAGGATTTGAATTGTAAGTGGAAAATGCTATATTACACCACTTTGCAATGTCCGTAATATATACACTTGTCAAACTGGTGCAATCTGAGAATGCCCGATCTCCGATTGAAGTAATGCAGTCTGGGATAGTAATGCTTTTAAGACAGCTGCAACCGAAGAATGCATAATCGCTTATTGAATCTATGCTGTCGGGAATTTCCAAATCAGTAATTAATTCCTCATTGACATATAGGTTGTGCGCATAAACCAAAGGATTTGAATCGTAAGTGGAAAATGCTATATTACACCACTTTGCAATATTCGTAATATATACACTTGTCAAACTGGTGCAATCTGAGAATGCCCGATCTCCGATTGAAGTAATGCAGTCTGGAATTTCAATACTTGTCAGGTTGCTGCACTCGGAGAATGCATTATCTCCAATCGAAACTCCTTTCGGCAGAGTAATAGTACCGATATTTTGTTCGATGTCGTATGTGTTCGATACGACCTGCGACCACCACGAATAGTTTCTGGCGGAGTTGTCGATAATTTGCTTGTCGGACGTTACGTATTTTACATAGTCGTATTCCTCTATTTCCTCAACCGATAATTGCTGACCGATATTTGTTATCCCGACTGCGAACAAGAGAGTGCAGCCAAAAGCGATAACGGCAAATAACAGTAATTTTTTCATGTGTTTAATGTTCAAGGATTAGCGAAATACTTTCACCAAACTAATATGTCTGCCGTCCCGCAGGACTGCTTCGCAAAGTTAGCGAATGTATTCCTAATACGCAACACTCTTTCGGGGTGTTGCCGCAAAAATCATTTCCGATTTTATCGGCCTGATGCCGTTCCGTACACAAAGACTTGCGGAAAATGTTGTATTTTCCGCCCCGAAATGCTATCTTCGCACAAGATTTCAAGATTATGAAAAACATCGTTTTCGACTTGGGCGGAGTGGTTTTCGCCCGCAATCCCCAAAAGTGCACGAAGGAGTTCGTCGATTTCTTTTCGTTCGTCACGCTGCCGGAGATGCCGACATTTTGGGAGGAGTACGACCGCGGCACGCTGACAATCGAGCAGGCGAAAGATGCCCTGTGCGAGTATCACGACTGCCCGCGCGAGGTGGCCGAGCGGCACATGCGCACGGCTATCGGCATGCAGGAGGAGATAGTTTGCACGCGCGACCTTATCGTCGATTTGAAGAAGGCGGGCTACAAACTCTATGTACTGTCCAATATGTCGCGCGAGTTCATCGACTACCTCCGCGAACGCAGCGTTTACGCATTTTTCGACGGCGAGGTCATTTCGTGTGAGGAGCATACAGTGAAACCCGAACGCCGGATATACGAAATTCTGCTGTCGCGTTACGGCCTCGACCCGCATGATACCATGTTCATCGACGACCGACGGGCAAACATAGATGCCGCGGCGGAGTTCGGTATCGCACCGTTTCTGTTCGACCGCCACGACCCGAAGGCGAGTTGCGACAAGTTGAGAAAAATCCTGCTTTGATTGCCATGAAAGTACGCGCGAATTGTAAAATAAATATAGGACTCGACGTCCTGCGTCGCCGCGAGGACGGATTCCACGACCTCGAAACCGTCATGTATCCCGTCCGCGGACTATTCGACGAAATCGAAATCGTGCCGTCCGACGAACTGCGGTTCGTGCAGAACGGTATCGCGGTCGATTGCCCCGACGAAGACAACCTCTGCGTCAAGGCCTACCGTCTGATGCAGTCGCGATACGGCATCGGCGGTGCGACCG
>CAZESW010000105.1:0-5988 GCA_964514795.1 uncultured Alistipes sp. | reverse complement strand
ATGAAAATCAATGTTTCGATACGTTTCGGAGCGATTACTTCATAGGCAAATTGTGTTTTTGGTTTTATTACTATGCATCAAAGGTACGATAATTTATTTGAAATCTGAAAATTCTCCTGTCCTAAATGTAAAGAGGACGTACACAAAATGCCTGCCCTCGTGACTTTAACATCCTTAAAGTCGTCTCAGCCGCCGCGACTTTGTTTTCTCCTCTTGCGCCATGAACAGCCGCTGCGATTTGAGCAGGTTGCGCGACTGCAAAACCATCGTTTTCGTCTCGGAAAGTATGTTCAGATAGAGCATGCCCGACTTGGAATCCGACTCGCCCGACGTGATGCGCGCCAGTTCGTCCTTCGTGGCGTCGGCTATGCGGTCGAAAATCTCGTCGCGCATGTCCAGAACACGGTCGATGTCGGTGAAATCCGAATTGACAATCATATAGATAATGCGCCGGTAGATGATGTCCACATCGCCGTTTATCGACATGAGGTCTTCGGTCTGAATGCGGCTCAATCCCGTGTGGTTGTTGTCGATATGCTCGAACGCCGGACGGGTGATGTAGGACAACGCCTTGGTCATTTCGTTCAGATAGTCGGCAATCTGCACATAATAGAGCGACAGATTGAGGTCGGCCCCGTAGGTGCCTTTCAGCGTCGCCGCGACGGAGTATTTCAGCCGGTTATTGTACTCATACATCTGTTCCGCCTCCTGCATCGCCTCTTTCAGCGCCTTGCGGTCCTCTTTCATCAGCGCGACGAGGGTGCGGTTATAGATGCGGGTCGAGTTCCTGACGGTCGATTCGATATTGCGCACGACGCTCTCGGCAAGATTCTCGCGCGTCGGCAGTTCGGATTTTTCGTCCTTCGGCTTCGGTTTGCGGAAGTTGTTGCGCACGAGCATGTAGAGACACAGCACCGTGATGATGCCGAATGCGATTTTGCCGCCCCACATCAGCGCGAAACCTGTCGCCAGAGCCATCAGAAATCCGCCTATCGCCGTAACGAACCAGCCCGTTATGACCGTCATTACGCCCGTGATGCGGTAGACCGCGCTTTCGCGACCCCATGCACGGTCGGCGAGCGACGAACCCATGGCGACCATGAAGCAGACGTAGGTGGTCGAGAGCGGCAGTTTGAGCGACGTCGCGAGGGCGATTAGGAGTGCCGAGGTGGTGAGGTTCACCGTCGCGCGAATCATGTCGTAAGGTGCGCCCGTGTGCTCGATGTCTGCCCATTCGAACCGCGAATCGACGAACTTGCGTACCCGCGGCGACGAAATTTTGTCGAAGAAGTTCACGACGTTGAGCGTTGCCCGCACGAGCGTTCGCGAAAAGAGCGACGACCGGTACTGTTCCGCCGCATCGTCGTTCTGCGCCGAGAGCGAGATTTCGGTTTCGGTAACGTGCATCGCCTTGCGCGACGTCCACAGCGTCAGCACCATCATCGCGCCCGCAGCCAGCACGAACGCCATGTTGGCGGGTGCGGGTTCGTTGAGCGCGCCCATCGTTATCGTGTCGCTGCCCGCAGCCCGCGCGATGGAGAAGGAGTCGAACGCCGCGACGGGTACGCCGATGAAATTCACGAGGTCGTTGCCCGCGAATGCGAGTGCCAGAGCGAACGTTCCGGCGAGAATCGTGATGCGCAGTATGCTGATGCGGAAAAGTTGCAGGAAAAAGAGTATCAGCGAACATCCCGCCCAGCATATCAGCAGCGAGAGCCACAGCGAGTTGTCCACCCATTCGATGAACGCGCTGCCGTCGAGCGTGCTGCGCAGACCCTTGAACAGCGCGAACCATACTATCGTCGTGAGCGACGCTCCGCACCAGACGGCACCGAACCGGCGCAGCATCGGAATGTAGCGGAACGAGAAAATCAGTCGCGAGACGTACATCACCGCCGTACCGCAGGTGGATGCGATAAGCACCGACAGCAGAATCGCCGAGATGATACCCATTGCGCGCGAGGTGTTTATGTAGTCGCCGAGCATCTCTATCGTCAGTGCGTCGTCGGTGGCGATTTTGAAGATTGCGACCGCGACCGCCGAACCGAGCAGGCAGAAAATCAGCGACACGGTGGTCGAGGTCGGCAACCCGAGCGAGTTGTAGAGGTCGAGCAGAATCACGTTGGCGAACATCACGCCGGCATAGAGCATCATTATCTCGCCGAAGGTGAACTGCGCCGGGTCGAACATTCCGCTGCGGGCGACCTCCATCATGCCGCTCGACGTTACCGCGCCGATGACGATTCCGACCGAGGCTACGACGAGAATCGTGCGCAGCGAAGCGGCCTTGCTGCCTATCGCCGAGGTGAGGAAGTTCACGGCATCGTTGGTTACGCCGACATAGAGTCCCGAAACGGCGAGAACAGCCAGTACGGCAATCAGCAGTGTGTAGATTTCGCTCATTGTTTTATAAGGTCTTTAAGAGTTTGGACGGTTGTCACGTGCGGGTTTTTTAGGGACTCTAAGGTCTTTAAGGTCTCTAAGGTCCCTAAGGACGGCAGAGGCCTTTTCCTTAGAATCTCTAAGTATTGCGTGGCAACCGACCGGACAAAGATAAATGCAAATTCCCCGCCTGCCGATGCAGGACGGGGAATTTAACGTAAACTTAATGTTGGCGGGAGGTCTTACGTGCCGGAGGATAAAGGCATTTAAGGTAGTTTAAGGTAACGCGGCAGGCGTTAGCCTGCCGCTATAAAGACTCTAACGACCTTAACGCGAAAACCCTCCTGCTGACCTTAATCCCGCTGACGCGGGCTTTTCCTCCTTCGCGCCTCGGCAGTCCGAGCAAGCTCGACTGCTCTCGGCTTGGCGTCGGTTAACGACCTTAACGCAAAAAACTCCCTGCCGACCTTAAAGCGGGCGAAAGCCCGCGCGACCTTAAAGACTTTAAAGACCTTAAAAACCCTGCACGTGACAACCGTCCAAATCCTCAATCCTCCTCCTCGTCGAAGAGGTCGTCGTCGGCGAACGACATGCCCTCCATCATCGAGTCGATGTCGCGGCGCTCCTTCTTCGTCGGACGTCCCGTGCCGCGCTCGCGGAACACGAATATCGTCTCGTGCGGAACGTTCAGTTTGTCGAGTTCGCTCTGCGGGGTGATGTCGGTGCAGTAGAGCGGCACATTCTTCGCGGGCTGGCGGTTGGAAATAGGTTCGATGACGCGGTAACGGCATGTAATCATCGTGCGGCGCACCGAGATTTCGTCGCCTGCCTTGACTTCGCGCGACGGCTTGGCGTAGGAGCCGTTCACGCTTACGCGGTTGTTGCGGATGGCTTCGGCGGCATCGCTGCGTGTCTTGAATACGCGTACCGCCCACAGATATTTGTCGAGACGAATTGAATTCATTGTAAACTTATTTTTCCATTGCCGATTCGTTGCGGGCCGGGATGAGCGAACCCTCCTCTATCTGGCGGCTGACGCTCAGTATCACTCCGAATGCCACGGCGGTGCATATCATCGACGAACCGCCGTGCGAGATAAGCGGCAGATTCTGACCCGTTTCGGGGATGAAGTTGATTGTCACCATGATATGCAGCAGCGCCTGTATCGTTATCAGCAGCGCGAGTCCGAGTTCGAGCAGTCCGGCGAAAATCCAGTCGCAGTTCTCGAAGATGCGTATCGCGCGGTAGAATATCCACAGATATATCATCACGAGGAAGAATGCGAGTATGATGCCGTACTCCTCGACGAAAAAGGCGAAGATGTAGTCGCTCTCGGGGTGGGTGATTTTGGCGCGCATGACGCTGCGTCCCGCACCCAGGCCGACGATGCCGCCGTCGTGGATGGCTATCATCGAGCGGTCGGTGTCGGTGAGGTCCTTGACCTTCACTTCGGTGCGGTCGGTCGTCCACATCTCTATCCATGTGCCGACACGTCCGCTCGCCGTCTCGCTTCGTCCGAGGTTGAAGGTGACGAACAGTGTGGCGGCTATGGCGAGCGCACCGAGAATTTTGAACAGTTCGCGCGGATTTATACGCCCGATATACATCATTACCAGCGAGATGAGGAATACGAGCAGCGCCGACGAGGTGTGGGCCTTGACGATTACGGCACACGACACGACAACTGGAATCACGACCGGCAGCGTACCGGTTTTCCAAATCTTCTTCTGTTCGGGCAGCGCCCACTTGAACGGGTTGAACGACGGCATTATGCGCAGCGTGCGTATTTCGCGCTGGCGTGCCGAAAGCTGTTGCGAGAGGAAGAGTATGGTCGCTATTTTGAGCAGCTCCGACGGCTGGAATCCGAATCCGCCTATATTTATGAAACGTGCTGCGCCGTTGGTAACCTTACCGATGCCGGGGAGGTATGCCGCCAGTGTTAATGCGAGTGCGAGGATATACAGCAGTGTGGCGGCACGGCGGTAGTATTTGCTGTCGATGCGGTAGACGACGAGCAGTGCGGCGACCGAGATGAACATCGCGATAAAGTGTCCGCGAAGATGGGACGCCGTCGTGCCGGGCATGATGGGGCTGTAACCCATCTTGGCCACCGACGAGTAGACGACGAGCAGCGAGACGACGAGCAGTATGGCGATAATCGTCCACAGCACCCGGTCGCCTGGCAGCAGTTTCACCTTCGACAGAATCGACGGCACGCGCTTTTTTTCGACTTGCTCCGCCATATCCGTTCTATTTTACGGGCAGATGCTCGCGCACCCACGCCTTGAAGAGTTCGCCGCGGTTTTCGTAGTTCTTGAACAGGTCGAAACTTGCGCATGCGGGCGACAGCAGCACGGCATCGCCTGCGTGAGCCGCGCCGACGGCAGCCTGCATCGCCTCGTCGAGCGACGATGTGGAGATAATCTGCGGCACGACACCCTCGAATTCGCGCAGGAGTTTGGCGTTGTCCAGACCCATGCAGACGAGCGTATGCACCTTGGCGCGCGCGAAATCTTTGAGCGGCGCATAGTCGTTGCCCTTGTCCGTTCCGCCCGCAATCCACACTACGGGGCGGGTCATGCTTTCGAGCGCATACCATACCGAATCGACGTTCGTGGCCTTGGAGTCGTTGATATAGAGTACGCCGTCGGCCTCTCCCGCCGGTTCGAGACGGTGCTCGACGGGCGAGAAACCGTAAATTGACTCGCGGATGCTCTCCGGCTCGACACCTGCGGCAAGTGTCGCGAGCGCCGCCGCCATTGCGTCGTAGGCGTTGTGCAGACCCTTTATCTGCATCTTCGCGGTGTCGATTTCGACCTTGCGTCCGGCGGCTTCGGCCGTGAACGTTCCGTCGGATTCGAGATAGGCGTCGCCGTCGCCGCTCGCCACGGCGGATTTCGCCATGAACGGCAGTTCGCGCGAACGGAGCGGATGCTTTTCGAGTTCGGCACGGACGGTGGCGTCGTCGGCCGAATAGACGAACCAGTCGCGCGAGGTCTGGTTCTGCGTTATGCGCATTTTCGAATCGACATAGTTCTGGAAACAGTGGTCGTAGCGGTCGAGATGGTCGGGCGTGATGTTCATCAGCACGGCGATGTCGGCACGGAAACGGTACATGCCGTCCAGTTGGAACGAACTGAGTTCCAGAACGTACCAGTCGTATTCGCCCGTAGCGACCGAGTAGGCGAACGACTCGCCGATGTTGCCGCCGAGAGCGACGTTCGCTCCGGCATCGCGCATGATTTTGTAGATGAGCGAGGTGGTCGTCGTCTTGCCGTTCGAACCGGTGATGCATATCGTGCGTGCCGGGCCCATGTAGCGGCAGGCGAACTCCATTTCGGAGATTACGGGTATGCCCGCCTCGCGGATTGCGCGGACGATGGGTGCCGACTCGGGAATGCCGGGCGACTTGACGACCTCCGTCGATGCGAGAATGCGTTCGACGGAGTGTCCGCCCTCTTCGTATTCGACATTCCATTCGTCGAGCCGCGAACGGTAGAGCGGCGAGATTTTGCCTGCATCGGAGAGCAAGACATCCAATCCCTCCTTTTTGGCGAGAATCGCCGAGCCGTAGCCGCTGATTCCTCCGCCGAGAACTGTTATGAA
>CAZESW010000104.1:2571-5996 GCA_964514795.1 uncultured Alistipes sp. | reverse complement strand
TAACGGGAGTGAGCGGTTCGGGCAAATCGTCGCTCGTGAACAATACGCTCGTTCCGATACTTTCGCGGGAGTTATACCGGTCTTACGGAAGGGCTTTGCCATACGATTCGGTCGAGGGCATCGAGAATATCGACAAACTCGTAGTCGTAGACCAGTCGCCGATAGGCCGTTCGCCGCGCAGCAATCCAGCGACATACTCCAACGTTTTCAGCGACATACGCAAACTGTTCGAGCAGACGCCCGACGCGCAGATTCGCGGATTCAAGGCGGGACGGTTCTCGTTCAACGTCAAGGGCGGCCGCTGCGAGGAGTGCAAAGGTGCGGGAGTGCAGACGATAGAGATGAATTTCCTGCCCGACGTTTACGTCAAGTGCAAGGCATGCGGCGGCAACCGCTACAACCACGAAACGCTCGAAGTGAAATACAAGGGCAAGAACATAAACGACGTTCTGAACATGACGGTGAACATGGCGGTAGAGTTTTTCGAGCCGATACCGTCGATATATGCCAAACTCAAAGCGATACAGGATGTCGGACTCGGCTATCTGACGCTCGGACAGCCGTGCACCACCCTTTCGGGCGGCGAGAGCCAGCGCATAAAACTATCGTCGGAACTCTCTAAGCGCGACACGGGACGGACGCTCTACGTTCTGGACGAGCCGACGACGGGACTCCATTTCGAGGATATAAACCTGCTTTTAGGCGTATTGAACAAACTCGTAGACCGCGGCAATACGGTAATAGTCATCGAGCACAACCTCGACGTGATAAAGGTTGCCGACCACATAATAGACATCGGACCCGAAGGCGGCGAAGAGGGCGGACGAATCATCGCCGAAGGCACACCTGCGGAGATTGCCCGTTGCAGAAAGAGTTACACCGGCAAGTTCCTGAAACAGATACTGTCAAACAAAAAATAATGTAACCCTTGAAACGGATATTGTTATTTACGTTGTGTTTACTGTGTGCAACTCCAAGTTTTTCCAAAACTCGACAAGATATATATCTTATCGGGACCACATCGGTTATTCCGGAAGGATTCACCGGTATATTTGACGGTTTTATTCGTGTAGACAAAAAGAAGGGCCGTTTTGATAAAGATGATCCTACATCCTTTTTTATAGGAGACTCCAAGGCTGAATATGAGGTTATGTTGCACCACTTTAACTTTACCCATAGAAACGATCTGCCGTACTTGTTTATTACCGATATTGATATCTCCGATTTAAAACGAAATGCACTAAATGCACAAATAATAAATATCGATGATTTTTTCGCCGGCAAGACAAAAGAGGAGGTTTGGCAATGGATGGTATATCACCATTTAAGCAAAACAAATGTTTGGGTCGTCGATTACAATTCGGTTTATAAATCGTCGGAGAGTCAGTCCGAACCCGATATGGTAAAGGCCGTACAGGTAAGAATAAATGTAGATACTATTCCGAAAGAACCCAAATACGAATATTATAAAACATATAACGAAGCGCATCCCGACAAGGATTAAATAATTAACCTAGTATATATCAACTTGTTATTAACCAAAATTCTTTCAAGATGAAGAAACAAACAACCGTAAAGCCGGTCATGTGCTTCAAGCGGTGGACCCGTGCGAACTATGCAGTGTTCGCAAGTCTCCTCCGCCAATGGACAATCGGCGTGCTTGCGGTCGGAATGTCAATCATCCTGCTGACGGCAGAAGAAGCTGCGGCGCAGACCGACACGGTCTTCGTATTCGGCAACACCCGAATCGATGACGTGGAGATTGTCGGGACAAAACAGAGTCCCTCGCGCAGTATTCTTCCGCAAACCCGTGTATTCGACCGTGTCGCCGATGCCGCCGCACCACTTCCTACTTTGGAAGAGGCACTGCGCATCAGCCCGTCGATAGACATCAGGGAACGCAGCGGCAAGGGGGCGCAAGCCGACATTTCGATTCGCGGAGGGTCTTTCGACCAAACTATGGTGATGCTCAACGGCATCAATTTCACGGATGCCCGCACCGGACATCAATCCCACTCTCTGCCGATAGATATGGACTGCATATCCGGCATCGAACTCGTAAACGGCGTTTCGGGCGTCGGAGCCTACGCCGGAGCAGTGAATATCCGCACACAGCCGCTCTACCCTACATATCTGCGGCTGAATCTCGAAAGCGGACAGCACGGTTACTTCTACTCCAACCTTTCGGGAGCAATCACTCACAACAAATTTTCGGTATTCGCGGCAGGTTCGCTGCGACGGAGCGACGGTTACATCTACAACACCGATTTCCGTAATGCCAACGGCTATCTGCGAATGACCTACGATGCCGACAAGGCGGGATTCTTCGATTTTCAGGCAGGTGTGCAGGGGCGCAGATTCGGGTCCAACGGATTCTACGGGGCTTACAACCGCGACCAGTTCGAGCAGACCTCGACGGCACTCGGTTCGCTGCGCTGGGTCAAGGATTTCGGACGGTTCAGACTCTCGGCGGATGCAAGTTACCGCAAGAATTTCGACCGCTACGAATGGACGCGCGGAATACCGATGAACTATCACAACACGGACAATATAGGTGCGGAGTTATGGGGCGACATGCACTGGAAATGGGGCACCACATCGCTCGGCGGCGACTACATATACAACCATATTTACAGCACCAATCTCGGCGAACCTATGCAGACGCCGCGCGGACACTACAAATACGCACAATCGCGCAATGTCGGCAACGTATGGCTGCGGCACGTCAAGCGTTGGGCAAGGTTCGACGTGGCAGGTTCGGCGGGAGTATGTTTCACGCCTTACGGCACATCGGCCTCGTGGGCGATAACGGGAGGTTATCACGACGAAAAAGGTTGGAGAGCCGAAATAGGTGCGGAACAGTCGATGCGTCTGCCGACATTCTCCGACCTCTATTACCAATCGGCGGCACACCTCAACAATCTCGGACTCGTACCGGAACGGGCGATTACATACCATATCGGCGCAGGTTACACCCGCGACGTTTGGCATGCTTCGGCGCAACTTTTCTATCGCGACGGGCGCAACGTAATCGACTGGGTATGGCGCGAGGAGATAGAGGTAAACGGTGAAACCTACTACAACAAATGGCACTCCGAGCAGGAATCGCGGCTCGGAACGTTCGGTGTGGAAGTATCGGGAGGCTACATCTCCGGAAAAGGCATTCTGCGCCGTGCGACGCTCGCCTACGGCTATCTCACGACATCGCAGTTGAAAGACGTAACGACATCGAGCGTATTCGACTACATGCGGCACAAACTCTCGGCGGCGATAGAAATCAGACCGACAGACGATTTGTCGATAGCCCTCACAGGAACGTTATACGACAGATACGGTTCTTACACCGACTATCTGCGCGACGAAAACGGCAATCTCATCTACGATGAAAGCGGACACATGGAGACTGCCCAGCGCGATTTCAAGCC
>CAZESW010000104.1:0-2471 GCA_964514795.1 uncultured Alistipes sp. | reverse complement strand
GGCATTACCGGTTCGTTGGTGGTCATCTTCTCGATGAGTGCGCTCGCATCCTTGGCAGCGGACGAACTGTTCTCCGAACCAAGGTTGCCGTTCATCGCCAAAGTAGCCAGAAGGCTCAAAACGAGAATTGCGACAGCCATGCCCCAGGTGAACTTTTCGAGGAAATCGGCAGTCTGACGCTCGCCGATAATCTGGTTGGACGCGCCGAAGTTGGCAGCCATACCGCTTTTAGGGCTCTGAACAAGAACTGCGAGAACGATAAGTATGCTCGCAATCAGAATCAATACAATACAAAGTGTGTATAACATAATTATCTGTTTTTAATTATTATTCGTCAGTTTTCCGATTTTCTCGGCAAAGTAAACACTTTTTTCCGTATTTAGCAAACTTAATTTACGATATATTGCAATCGCTTCATCTTTCAGCCCCTGCGCGACATATACTTCGGCGAGTTCTTCGGACACCAAATCGTCCTCGTCGTCGAGTTCCGCCTCGGTCTGTACAACCTCCGCCCCGTCTGTATCGTCAGCCACTATACGGTAGTCGCCGAGCCGCAGAAAACGGTCGATAATCTCGCCCTCGGTAACGGCTGCAAGTCGCTCGGTATCTATCGGTTTAAGCGACAGCGACGATATGCCGCGATTAGTTTTCAGGACATTCAGCAGCGTATCTTCACCCCTCCCGGCATGCACCTTTACAACACGCGCCGCAGTAAACCACGGATAGTCGGCCACAAGCGAATCGACAGTCGCCGCGTCGGATGCGGGAGATTGTCCGGCAGTACGGATATATTCCTTGAAACGTTCCATAAAATCTTTACCAGTTGGAAGCCGCCGCCTGGAAAATATCGGTTACGAGCTGGTTCACTATCTCGGTTATCAGTTCGTCCTGCACTTCGGTAAGCAGACGGGTGGAGTCGTAATCGGAATATGCGGAAAAGGTCTTGTTGAACGACATCTTGTCGTCGATGGCGTTCGTGAACTTCACCTTCACCGTAATCGTCAGTCGGTTCTGCAAAGCATAGTCGCCGCTCGACACCGAAGATGTCGTGGAGGTATAGCCGACGATTTCACCCTCGAATGCGAAATCGCCGCCCTCGGGCACCTGCACCAGTCGGGTGGACGACGCGAATTTCTGCGTAAGTTCGTCGGTAAGCGTCGCACTCAAAGTCGGAGCGACCATCGGAGCGTTATTCGGGAAATAGGCTACGCTGAACGTCTTCGCATCGGGCGGAATGGATGCACCCGAAAGCGAATATTTCACGGTGCAGCCGCCCAGAAGCATCGCCGAAGCGGCAAGCAATATGTAAATCGTCTTTTTCATAAAGTCTAATCGTTGATTCCCAACTCCTTGATTTTACGGTAGAGCGTCCGTTCCGACATGAACAGTTCGGCTGCCGCGGCACGACGGCTTCCGCCGTGACGGCGCAGCGCCTTGACAATCTTTTCGCGCTGCATATCGGCCTTGCTCATCTCGCGCGGCGTCTCCTCGACAATCTCGCTCTCGGCATAATCCTCGGCACTCTGCGTCTGCGAAGGAAGCAGACCGACTATATTATTGTCGTTATGCTCAACGCCAGACTGCCGCATGGGTGCGCCATAACCGCCGTGCATATCCATAACCATGCGTTTCAGTTCGTTTATGTCGTTGCGCATGTCGAACAGAACCTTATAGAGCAGTTCGCGCTCGGAGTTCATATCCTCCATGCGTGCCGCACCCGTAACGCTCGGCGACGAACCGCGATTCTCGGTCAGATACTTCGCCAATATGTCGGGGGTAATCGTGCGCGACTCCTCGATTGCCGAAATCTGCTCCGCAACATTTTTCAGCTGACGGATATTTCCGCGCCAGTAGTACGCTTCGAGCATACGGCGGGCATCGGCATCGAGCGAAACGGCAGGCATACGGTACTGGACAGCCACATCGCTCGCGAATTTGCGAAAAAGCAGGCATATATCCTCCGGTCGCTCGCGCAATGCGGGAACGACGATGGGAACCGTATTCAAGCGATAATACAAATCCTCGCGGAACTTGCCGTCGGCGATAGCCTTCATCAAATCGCTGTTCGTAGCGGCGACCACGCGGACATTGGTTTTCTGCACCTTCGCCGAACCTACGCGCATGAATTCGCCCGTCTGCAACACGCGCAACAAACGTACCTGCGTCGAAAGCGGCAGTTCGCCGACCTCGTCGAGGAATATCGTTCCGCCGTCCGCCTCCTCGAAATATCCCTTGCGGGAGTCGATGGCTCCGGTGAACGCGCCTTTCTCGTGTCCGAACAGTTCGGAATCTATCGTACCGTCGGGAATAGCGCCGCAGTTCACGGCGACGTATTTATTGTGTTTCCGGGCGGAAAACGCATGTATGACCTGCGGGAAAAACTCCTTGCCCACACCGCTCTCGCCCGTAACGAGAACCGACAAATCGGTCGGAGCGACACGCACGGCGACTTCCAGAGCCCTGTTCAGAAG
>CAZESW010000103.1:0-6019 GCA_964514795.1 uncultured Alistipes sp. | reverse complement strand
GCGAAACATCTTTTTCAGATTCTTCGCTGCGCTCAGAATGACGACTGCTCTCGGTTTGGCGTCGGTTAGAGACCCTAAGGACTTTAAAGACCCTAAGGTCCCTAAAAAACGGCACGCGAAAACCAAAAACATGTTACCTGACTTTATTTGGTGCAAAGTTGTATATAGTTGCCTATTTTATTTGCCGAATTACTCAATATGTCGTAAATTTGTCGATAATACAAATTTTGCGGAGATATTCCGTGTGCAATATGAAACCGAGACACCTGATAATATTACTGCTGTTGTCGCTGCCGTTCTTCGTCAGGGACTACACGGTCGCCAACGAACTTAAATACATAAGTATCGCACAGGAGGCACTCGACAACGGCACTTGGCTCACGTTCTACAACCACGGCGCGGCATACGCCGACAAACCGCCGTTGTATCTGTGGATTGTGATGCTGTCGAAACTGCTGTTCGGCGACTTCCGCATGTGGTTCATCGGGCTGTTCAGTCTGCTGCCGATGGCGGGCATAATGGCGGTAATGAACCGCTGGATGCGCACGGAGAGCGACCGGCCGAACACATACGCCGCCGACATGATGCTCGCCACTACGGGAATGTTCGTCGGTGCGGGAGTCGTGCTGCGCATGGATATGCTGATGACGTTCTTCATCGTGCTGTCGCTCTACACCTTTTTCCGGATGTACAAAGGCATCGCCTCGCCGAAAGAGCGGTGGCTGCTGCCGGTTTACATATTCATGGCGCTGTTCACGAAAGGGCCTTACGGAGTGATGATTCCGCTGGTTTCGATTGCCGCGTTCCTCGCATGGAAACGCGAGTTGCGCACGTTCGGCCGCTATTTCGGCTGGCGGCAGGCAGGAATTCTCGTGCTCCTCTGCGCAATTTGGTGGGGGGGGGTCTACGCCGAGGGCGGTAAGGAGTACATCTCCGACCTGCTTTTCCGTCAGACGGTCGGCCGCGGCATCGACTCGTTCCACCACAAGGCGCCGATATGGTTCTACATCGTCCGTCTGCCGCTCGTGATGCTGCCGTGGTCGCTGCTCTATATCGCGACGTTCGCCGTCGGAGTGCGCAAAAAATTCGTCTGCACCGACACCGAACGCTTCTTCATCGCGACGATTGTCGCTACGCTGGCGATGCTGTCGGCCGTCAGCGCGAAACTCGATATTTATCTGATTCCGATATATCCGTTCGTCGTCTATCTGTGCGCCATGTGGCTGCGCAGGCTCGAAAGCGGACGGCTCGTCAAATTCGCCGCCGCCGTTCCGTGCGCGATTTTCGCCGCAGCGCTCGTCGCCGTACCGTTCGCGCTGCATTTCGGCGACTTCGGCGAGATGCCCGCATGGACGCTGTTCTGCATCTATGCGTCGGCTGCGGTACTCTCCGCGGGAGGAGTCTGGGGATTGAGCGAGGTTCTGCACAACGAGGCGTCGAAAGGCGCGGTAACGGTATCGTGGGCATTCGTCGCAACGGTCGCACTCGCCACGACGGCGATTCCGTATTTCAATCCGCAGTTCGGCTACAAATGCCTGTGCGACAAGGCGCAGACGCTCGGAATCGACGAATATGCACACTACAAAATCAAGTATGCCGACAACATGGACGTATTCCTCGGCAGCATGCCGCGCCGAATCGAATCGGTGGCGGAACTCGAAGCCGCCGACCGTCCGACGGTGCTCTTCGTGGACGACAGACAGCCGCGGCGGGATGCCGAATTCTCGAAATGGCTCTCCGGCAAGAAGGCGGTCGCCGAGGTCGGCAGCCACAAAATAGTCATTATAGGAGAAAACAAACATATCGACAATGAACAAGACCGGTAATTACGATTTGACAATCATAGTGCCCGTTTACAACGAGGAGGAGAGTCTGCCGCGCGTCGGCAGGACAATGGCCGAATATCTGTCGCACAGCACATTGCGCTGCTGCGTACTCTTCGTGAACGACGGTTCGAAGGATGCCTCGCTGGCATCGATTCGCGAAATATGCTCGCGCAACGACGACATGTTCTTCATCTCGTTCGTGCAGAACCGGGGTTTGAGCGCGGCCATAAAGGCGGGATTCGACGCGACGTTCTCGCGCTACGTCGGCTACATAGACGCCGATTTGCAGACCACGCCCGAGGATTTCGAGCTGCTCATACCCTATCTCAAAGACCACCAGCTCTCGATGGGCATACGGGCGGGACGCAAGGACAGCGCATTCAAGCGCATGCAGTCGCGTATCGCCAACGGCTTCCGCCGCATGTTCACCCACGACGGCGTGGACGACACGGGATGCCCGCTGAAAATACTGTGGACCGACTATGCCAAGCGCATTCCGATGTTCAACGGCATGCACCGTTTCCTGCCCGCACTGATTCTGTTGCAGGAGGGAGGACGTGTGCACCAGACCGCCGTCCGCCACTTCCCGCGCATGGAGGGCGTATCGAAATATCATCTGTGGAACCGCCTTGTAGGACCGTTCAACGACTGTTTCGGCTACCGCTGGATGGCCAAACGCTATATCAACTACAACGTCGGCGAAGGCAATCTCGATAACTGATGGAGCGGCTGGCGATAGAGGCGGTGGGACTGCTCGCGCAGTGTCTGTTCTCGGGACGGATGATTGTCCAGTGGGTGATGTCGGAACGGGCGCACAAGGTCGTGTCGCCGGTGATTTTCTGGCAGATGAGCATGGCGGCATCGTTCCTGCTGTGCGTCTACGGCTGGTTGGGCTGCGACTTCGTAATCATACTCGGACAGGCGGTGGCATACTATATTTATATATGGAACCTCCACGCCAAAGGTTCGTGGCAGCAGATGCACGCCGCATTCAGATGGCTGTTCTTCGGGCTGCCGATAGCAGCGGGAATATGGCTGCTCGCATTCCGCTGGGACGAAACGGTCGCACGGCTGTTCGTCGATGTCGATATTCCCGTCGCGCTGTTCGTCTACGGCATCATCGGGCAGGCGGTGTTCTCGATAAGATTCATCTATCAGTGGATATATTCGAGCCGTCGTGGCGAGTCGGTGCTGCCGATAGGCTTCTGGATAATCAGTCTTGCCGGTTCGCTGCTGATAATACCCTACGCCGTCATCCGCGGCAAGTGGGCCTATCTGATAGGACAGCTCACGGGTGCTGTCGTCTATGCCCGCAACATAATGATTGCCCTCGGCGAACGGAAAGCGGAGAGGGAATAGTTTGTAAGGTGATTAACCGACGCCAAGCCGAGGGCAGAGCCGAACTTGTTCGGACTATGCCGAGGCGCGAAGGAGGAAAAGACCGCGAAGCGGGATTAAGGTAACGGCGGCGAGCCGCCTTTAAGGTGATTAAAGTGATTAAGGTTACGCGGCAGGCTTGATGCCTGCCGCTATAAGGTATATAAGGTGTGTAATGATTTCTGATTCGGCGACATTAAACACTTTAAACACCTTATCTACCTTAAATCACCTTAATCCCATCGCCGCCCGAATACTCCACTACTCCGCCACGGCAACCATCTCCCGCTCCTCTGCCAGTTCCGCTTCGGGCTTCGGCAGCAGGGCGCGTTTCTGACGGAATACCGCAGGGGTATCGTGAAAACGCTGCTTGAACAGTTTTATAAAGTGCGAGATATTCGAGAACGCGCACTCCATGCCGACTTCCGAAATGGTTTTGTTGGTCGAGAGCAGCAGTATCTTCGAGCGGTCGAGACGCTGTGCGATGAACCACTTGTGCGGCGGAACAGAGAACTGACGCTTGAACTCTTTCTTGAACGACGTCAGCGAACGGTTGGTCATCTGTGCCAGCGATTCGAGCGAAATATCCTTGAACACATTGTTGTACACCACCATCGCGAACTGTCCGTTCACGGCATCGGCACTGGCGAGGATTTTGCTTTTCAGGCAGTTGTCCGCCCCGTCGAGTATCAGATAGACGAGTTCGTTGAGTTTGATGCGCTGGCTCACGTCGTTGTGTCGGAATCCCGACTGGCGGAACGACTGGTTCACGCCCGCGAAGAAGTCGCGCAGCGTGTCGTTCGCACGCATCGAAACGAAATTCTGCGTCCGGCATCTGTCGCACGAGTGGCGATTGGTGTAGTTCAGTCCGTAGTTGGAGTTCAGCCCCAGCAGAATCTGCTGCAACGACGACGGCGAAACATAGAACGTTATCTGCTCGTAGGTGCCGCCCGGTGCCGCGACATTCTCCTCGTAGTGCAGACCGGCATCGCAGATGAAGACCTCGCCTTCGGTTACCTCGGTGCATTTGTCGCCGCAATAGATGAATTTACGCCCTTTGAGAAGATACCCGACCGCAGCCCGCGACAACATTACGGAGCGGATGCCATGGTTGGAGGTATCGGTGATTTTCACCACGTCGGGCGTGGACAGCTTTTCGATGTTGCTTGTGTTCATAATCGTATCTATTAAAATATTTGGTCTGACAAATGCCGAAAAAGGCAAAAAATGTTCTATTTAGTTTGAATTTCTATACATTTTGTTTAATTTTGCATTTATTTAGTTCGTGGTTATACATTTACGACACAAATATAGAATATTATTCTAAACTATACAAACTTTTAATAAAAAATTATATATTTTCGGAATCATGGAGAACAACCTCAAAAGCAGACTTGTCGAATTCATCTCGGCGAAGGGGATGTCGATACGGCGGTTCGAGCTCGAATGCGGCCTGCCGAACGCCTACGTCTCCAACCTGCGCAACAACATCACGGCGCGTAGACTCGACACGATAACGGCGAAATTTCCCGACCTCAACCTGCAATGGCTGATGACGGGCGAGGGCGTCATGTCGCGCACCGAGCCCGAAGACCACGCCGGCGAAGCGGATGCAGGACTCGAAAAACGGCTCGGCGACATGAACTTGCAGATGATACGGATGCTGCGCGAATTCGTCGAGCGGGAGAAAAGAATCGCCGAAAGCTACCGCGAGAGCATCGACCGTTTGCAGGAGCAGAACGCGCGACTCACCGGGATAATAGAGAGACTGCTGGCGGACAGGCAGGAGGGGAACAGCGAAACGCACACAAAGACAGTAATCGGATAGAGCCATGAAAGCACGAATCATCACGGCCGTTCTTACGGCGGCATTCGCCCTCTCGGCGACGGTGCGAACGGCGGCACAGACCGCGCCGACGGAACAGACTCCCGCCCGGACAAACATCGAGCGGCAGCCCGATTGGGGACCTGCGGGATACGAACTGGCGGAGTTCTACTACATCCCCGCGCTCGACGTCTACTACGAGGTCGAGGCGGCAGTGTTCCGCATCGAGGAGAACGGACGGTGGATTGCGGTCGGGAAGCTGCCCGAACGGTTCGGCGACTGCGACCTGTACGCATGCTACAAGGTCGTAATGAACGGCGAAGCCCCGTGGCGCAACCACGCCAACCACACTTTCGTCTACGACGACTACCGCCACAAGCGGTTCCGTCAGCAGACCATACGCGCGAGCCGCGAACCGAACGGCAAGGACCGGGGCCGACACAACCCGAAGCGCGAACGCCGTCAGCGGGAAAGGAACGGGAAATAGGAGCCGGAAGGAATAATTATAAGGTGGTTAAGGTTATGCGGCAGGCTTGATGCCTGCCGCTATAAAGTGATTAAAGTAACGGCGGCAAGCCGCCTTTAAGGTATTTAAGGTAGATAATGTCGGCGACCTTAAATACTTTAATCCCGCTTCGCAGGTTTTTCCTCCTTCGCGCCTCGGCATAGTCCGAACAAGTTCGGCTCTGCCCTCGGCTTGTCGTCGGTTAAACACTTTATAGCGGCGGTTCACCGCCGCGTAACCTTAATCACCTTAATACTATCGCCGCCCGAGTGCAACGCCGCAGCCCCTCCCGACAGCCGCGGTGCGTCAGAACGGGTAAGATGCAAGGCGTTGAGATTTTCGGCGAGGGAGTTTACTCGGCGTAAATGACCGAGCCGAAATATCGAAAACAACGCAGCAGATTGCCCGTTATCACGCACCGCTAAAACATTGCTGTAACCATAAAATTCAGCGAGTGTGTATAATCCAGAAAACCGGTGCAGCCCT
>CAZESW010000102.1:3904-6036 GCA_964514795.1 uncultured Alistipes sp. | reverse complement strand
ATATGGACAAGAAAATAGGAATTGCCAGCGATCATGCAGGCTACGAAATGAAAGAGTTGCTCACGGGTTATCTCGCGGCAAAAGGATTCGAGGTATTCGATTTCGGATGCGGCTCGGAGGAGAGTTGCGACTATGCAGACTATGCGCATCCGCTCGCCGAGGCTCTCGAAGCGGGCGAATTTTCGCGCGGAATAGGCATTTGCGGCTCGGGAGAGGGAATGGCGATAACGCTCAACAAGCATCAGAAGATTCGCGCGAGTCTTTGCTGGATTCCCGAAATCGCGCACATCACGCGCCAGCACAACGATTCGAACGTACTCGTACTGCCTGCGAGGTTCATCGACAACGAAACGGCGATAGCTATTCTCGACGAGTGGCTGACGACCGAATTCGAGGCCGGCGGACGCCACGAACGCCGAATCGCGAAGATAGCAGTGAAATAACCGGCGGCAACAGACGCGAAAACTACGACCTTAAAATACCATGAAAATCTCAAAAGCACTTATGGGAATGTCGCTGGCGGCGCCTTTGGCGGCCTGCAACAATTCCGCGAAGCAGCCCAACATCATTTTCTTCCTCGTGGACGATTACAGTTGGGCGGACAGTTCGGTCGCATACGGCGACCGCGTATATCCCGAGAATCTGCGGTTCGACACGCCGAACATGAAGCGTTTGTCGGAGATGGGCGTAATAATGACCAACGCCTACGCCTGTCCCGTATCGACGCCGACACGCACCTGCATGATGACGGGAATGCACGCCGTGCACGAACACATAACGAGTTTCACGGCTCCGCTGCCCGACATTCCGACGGATGCCGCCGGAGGAGGAAAACTCGCCACGATTTACGACAACGAGGAAGATACGTTCATCCGCGGAGAGTGGAACTGGAACGGAATCAGTCCTGTCGAAGGAGTAAGGCAGACGCAGTATGCGACGCCGATGGTGCAGCTGCTCAAAGATGCGGGATACTACACCGTACATGCGGGCAAGGCGCATTGGGCGGCATCGGGAACACCGGGTGCGACACCGTACAACATGGGATTCCTGTTCCAGATTGCCGGCACGTCGGTAGGACATCCGCAGTCGTATCAGAGCGAAGACCACTACGGCAACAAACCTGGTATGTGGACATACGCGGCAGTGCAGAATCTCGTGCAGTATTACGACACGGGCACTCATCTGACGGAGGCCATCACCAAAGAGGCACTCCGTGCGGTCGAGTACCCTATCTCCAAAGGCATTCCGTTCTATCTCTACATGTCGCATTTCGCCGTACACACCCCTATTCAGCCCGATTCGCGCTATTATCAGAAATATCGCGACCGCGGTATGGACGAAGGACAGGCACGTTATGCGTCGATGGTCGAGGGTGTGGACACCAGTCTCGGCGAAGTGCTGAAATTCATCGAGGATAAGGGAATCGCCGACAACACCATAATCGTATTCTATGCCGACAACGGCGGACACAGCGTCGATTACTCGAAGGGCGGAGAGCCACACACGCAGAGCCTTCCTCTGCGCGAGGGCAAGGGTTCGTGCTACGAGGGAGGAATCCGCGTGCCGATGATGTTCTACATCCCCGGTAAGACTGCGGCAGGTACGAGAGTGAACACGCCGGTTGCAGCCGAGGATATTTTCCCGACGATACTCGAAATGGCGGGCATCATCAATCCGAAGACGGTACAGACGACCGACGGACAGAGCCTCGTGCGTCTCGTTACGGACGGTTCGCAATACGTCGCGAAGGCTGCCGCCGAGGGCAAAATCACGAATCAGATGGAGGCTACGCACTTCGTGATTCCGGAATCGGTTTCGGGACTCGACCCTATGCGTCCGATAATATCGCACTATCCGCACCAGTGGCGTGTGGAAGACCAGCCGGACATCGACTTCCTGAGCGCAATCCGCGAGGGTGACTGGAAACTCGTTTACCGTATGCACGATTTCAAACTGGAACTCTACAATCTTACCGACGACATCGGCGAACATAACGACGTTGCGGCGGAGCACAAGGATATTGTGGACAAACTCGCAAAAGACCTCAGCGACAAACTGCGCGGCTGGGATGCGACGATGCCTGTCGTCCGTGCGACCGGCAAGCCGGTGCCTATGCCGGACGAGTTGTAACG
>CAZESW010000102.1:0-3804 GCA_964514795.1 uncultured Alistipes sp. | reverse complement strand
TTTACAAAAACGAATTTTCAATCTACAATACCGAATTATGAAGAAAATCGAAGCGGTCATCCGCAGAACAAGGTTCGAGGAGACTAAAAGCGCGTTATTGGAAAATGGCGTAGAGTGGTTTTCGTACATGGATGTACGAGGTGCAGGACACGCGCGAAACAGAAGAGTTTATCGAGGCGTAATGTACGAAACCGACATAATCGAGCGAGTAATGATGACAATCATCGTTCGCGACGAGATTTGCGACAAAGCACTCGACATCATCATGACGACAGCCCGCACGGGAGAGATTGGCGACGGACGAGTGTGGGTTTCGGACATCGAACACTATTACAGCATCCGCACCGGACGTCGCGATGAAGACATTTCGCACAAAAGCACGCCTGCAACCGAAAATTAACACTCCACAACCAAAAAAATATCGAAATTATGGAAAATCTGGCAATGGCAGTAGACACGATATGGGTACTGCTGGCAGCGATACTTATATTTATGATGCAAATGGGATTTGCGATGGTCGAGGCAGGGTTCACCAGAGCGAAGAACACGGCAAACATTCTGATGAAAAATCTGCTCGACTTCTGTTTCGGAACAATACTGTTTTGGATACTCGGCTACTATCTGATGTTCGGCGAGAACGGTCTGTTCGGGCTTGTCGGAAATCCGTTCGGCGAAACGGGCACTCCCGACAACATTCCGTCGTTCGCATTCATAATCTTTCAGACGATGTTCTGCGCGACGACGGCGACAATCGTTTCGGGAGCAGTCGCCGAGCGCACCAAATTCTCGTCGTATTTCATCTACTGCATCCTTATCAGCGCAATAGTCTACCCCATATCGGGACACTGGACATGGGGCGGAGGCTGGCTCGACGCGCTCGGATTCCACGACTTCGCAGGTTCGGCGGTAGTGCACTCGCTCGGAGGCTGGCTCGCTCTCGTCGGAGCATCGGCAGTCGGACCGCGAATCGGCAAATACTGCAACGGCAAGGTTCGTCCGATACTCGGACACAACCTCACCATCGCCACTCTCGGCGTATTCATACTATGGATGGGCTGGTTCGGATTCAATCCCGGCAGCACTGCCGCAATCGCGACGGAGGAGGCGCAAAACGCAGCATCGCTCGTCTTCATGAACACCAATATCGCAGCGGCGACAGGTGCGCTCTCGTCGCTGTTGCTGGCTTGGGTTCGTTACGGCAAACCGTCGTTATCGCTCTCGCTAAACGGAGTCTTGGCAGGATTGGTGGGCATCACGGCAGGCTGCGATGCGGTTTCGCCGGTCGGCGCAGCATGTATAGGAATAATCTGCGGAGTCGCAATGGTATTCGCCGTGGCATTCTTCGACAATATCGCCAAAATAGACGACCCCGTCGGTGCAATATCGGTACACGGCGTATGCGGTTCGTTAGGAACCATTCTGACAGGAGTATTCGCGACTGACGGAGGTCTGCTGTACGGCGGCGGATTCCGGTTCCTCGAGATACAGGCACTCGGAACGCTCTGTTACTTCGCTTGGGCGATTATCTGCGGAACGATAATATTCGGAGCAATCAAGAAAACCGTCGGAATGCGGGTAGACAGACGCATAGAGGAGGACGGACTCGATTTCTACGAACACGGCGAAACGTCGTACAACTTCTAACGGCAAACTTATGGCGGCGCAAGGTTCTGTTTGCGCCGCCATACGCTTATACCAAATCGCCTATACACGCGATTGCATTATACACGGCATGAAGCAACAGTGTCATAGCCACACCATACCACACTCCTCCGCGACGACGAAACACTATATAGTTGAACGCAAAAACAAGCCCCACAACCGACATCAGCACGGCAATATTCCAATGCGACGTTCCGAACAGTAATGCCGAAACAACGAGTCCTGCCGCATATCGGGTTCGCATCGACACGAACCGCAGGGAACGGACAAACAATTCGACCACTCCGCATTGAAACACCAGAGTCTCGAACAGCGGAACCACAATCACGACGACACCGAACATCAACCATTTATCGGGTATGTCGATAGGCGCATCCTCCTCGTACAATTCAAACACTGACGCCACGAGATTCACCGCGACAAGAGTCGCCAGAAGCGACAAGGTTATCGCCCACCAAGGCATACGCCGCAGTTTGCCCACCAATCCCGAGTACCTCGGTGCGTCGGAAGGGGCAAGAAACAAGGCGTTGAGATTTTCGGCGAGGAAGTTTACCCGAGCGTAAATTACCGAGCCGAAATATCGAAAGCGACGAAACTGATTGCCCATTATCACGCACCGTTATTTAAAGTTCAAAAAAACATTCACCGGATAGTGGTCGGACGGAAGACGGACGGTGCGCTTCTCCGCCTTTATCTCCTTCGGGGCATCTTTCAGGCTGCTGTTTTCACCCGATTCGTCGCTCCAAAAATGGTAGGTCAGAACACCGTAACGCTCGACACGCGCATTGTCCGACACCCAGATATGGTCGATGCGGCGGGTGGTGAAGTTGTGCGGTTTGAAGCTGTTGAACGTTCCCGTAGGCGCGAACCGGAATTCCGCAGCCTCGTAGGAGTCCTTCAAGAATCCGCAGTCGGCGAATATGCCGTATATTTCGTTGTCCTGCGCGACGTTGAAATCGCCCGTGAGAATCACCGAAGCATTTTTGCCGCACATCTCGGCAATACGTTTAACCACCAGCCGGGCACTCTCGCGACGGGCTTCGATGCCGATATGGTCCATGTGGAGATTGAAGAACCAGAACTTTTTGCGCGAAACCTTGTCCTTGAAACAGCCCCAACTGCACACACGGTTATATCGGGCATCCCAGCCTTTCGACACCTTGTCGGGCGTTTCGGAGAGCCAGAACGTGCCGCCGTCGAGCAGAGTGAAACGTTCGCGCTTATAAAAGACGGGGCTGTATTCGCCACCCTGCATGCCGTCGTCGCGGCCAACACCGACATAGTCGTAATCTTTCAGACGGTAAAGCATATCGGAGAGTTGCTGATACTTGACCTCCTGCGCTCCGAAGATGTCGAAGTCGCTGAAACGGATTACGTCGCAGAGGCAATCGACACGCTGCGTCCAGCCGTTGCCCGATTTATAATCGGAGTCGGTGAGCAGGCGCACGTTGTAGGATGCCACGTTGAGCGACTGGGCATCGGCGATAAACAGAGTTGCGACGAACGCCGCGAACAGAACGAGTCGTTTCATAGTTTTTCGGTATGGATAAAGATGTTTTCGTAAGGAATATTCAATTTCGGTTCGCCGGCGAAGATTCCGAAAACTGCGGAGCCCGAGCCCGACATCGACGCATATTCGGCACCCTCGGCGAGCAGCAGCTCCTTCAACTGCGCGATAATCGGATGGGCGGCAAAAACGTGCGGTTCGAAATCATTCTTCACCACGTCCGGCCACTCGCCCACCGGTCGCGACAATGCGTCGGCAAGTCTCGTTTCGGGCCGATGCGGATGCACGCCCGAATACGCCTCGCGGGTCGAAACGCCCTCGGCAGGTTTCAGAATCACGAGATATTTCCCGTCGAGCGGCAACTCCGCCGGCGTAAGTATTTCGCCGCGGCCGCAACACAACTGCGGAGTATTGCGGACGAAAAACGCCGTATCGCTGCCGAGCGTCGCTGCGGCATCCAGCAGTTCCTCTTCTGACAGCGACAGCCCGAACAGTTCATTCGAGGCAAGGATAACCGCCGTCGCGTCGCTCGAACCACCGCCGAGACCCGCACCGAACGGAATATGCTTGTCGAGCGTAACGGTCGCACCGCCGATGCCGTATCGCGACTGCATCAGACGGTAGGCCTTGACGCA
>CAZESW010000101.1:0-6037 GCA_964514795.1 uncultured Alistipes sp. | reverse complement strand
CCTCGTCGCGGAGTTTGCAAAGGTGCTTGTAGCTGTCTACGAGCGTCTGGTGCTCCTCGGCGGTTCCCTCTACCGGAATGTACTTCACACCGTCCTTGGTAATCGAGGTCTCCATAGCCATCATGATGTTCGCGAACTCCGGCGTATTTACATATACGCCAGCAGGCCAGCGGAACGCTGCGCCACCCATTGCTGCGGCAATCATCTCGATGGAAACGTATGCAGGGCTCTGGAACGACGAACGGCCGCGCAGGTCGATGATGTTCTTGCCACCCTGGATGACGCGCTGACGGAGTGCGTCCCAGTCAGCCTGCGGCATACGGTCGGTGCCGATGATTTCGGCAAGCGGCGTACCCTGAACCTTGGTGGTCGATGCGAATACCGCCATCTGCTCGCCGTGTCCGCCGTAGGTGCGCGAGTTGGTGATTTCCTCTGCCGGAATCTTGAAATACTTGGCGAGTTCGCTGCGCAGACGGGTCGAGTCGAGAGCTGCGAGGGTAGTTACCTGGCTCGGTTTCAGACCGGAGTAGATGAGCGTAATCAGACCGGTGATGTCGGCAGGGTTGAAGATTACGACAACGTGCTTTACGTCAGGGCAGTACTCGCGGATGTTCTTTCCGAACTCGGCTGCGATTTCGGCATTGCCTTTCAGCAGGTCCTCACGGGTCATGCCGGCCTTGCGGGCAGCGCCTCCCGACGATACGATATATTTGGCATCGGTCAATGCCTCCTTGATGTCCGAAGTGAAAGTGAGGTTTACGCCGTCGAATCCGCAGTGGAACAACTCCTCGGCAACACCTTCGAGAGCCGGTGCGAACGGGTCGTAAAGGCAGATGTTCGACGAAAGTTTCATCATCATGGCGCACTGTGCCATGTTCGAACCTATCATGCCGGCAGCACCGACGATGGTAAGTTTCTCGTTAGTAAGAAAGCTCATAATCTTTTTGCGTTTTATAGTTAGTGAATAATCTGTCGTTATATATTAATATAGGTACATTCGATTCCGACTTTGCGCAGCAGGTCGAGACCTTCGTTCTTGCGATACTCCTCGCCGTATACCACGCGCTTTATGCCCGCCTGAATAATCAGTTTCGCGCATTCTATGCACGGCGAAGCGGTTATGTAGAGCGTCGCTCCGTCGCAGTTGTTCGCGCTTTTGGCAACCTTGGTTATCGCGTTTGCTTCGGCATGGAGAACATAAGGCTTGGTCTGTCCCATGTCGTCCTCGCAGATGTTCTCGAATCCCGACGGCGTACCGTTGTAGCCGTCCGAAATTATCATCTTGTCCTTGACAATCAACGCACCCACCTGACGGCGAACGCAATACGAGTTCTCCGCCCATATTCGCGCCATTCGCAGGTATCGTGTGTCCAGCTGCCGCTGCTTCTCTTCCGCGTATCCGCCCATCGTCGTGTGATTAAAGTCCCTTTCCGTGGCAGTGCTTGTATTTCTTGCCGCTTCCGCACGGGCAAGGGTCGTTGCGTCCTACCTTCTTGTCGGCTATCATCGGCGCAGGTTTGCCCTTGTCGGCCTGACCAGCCGCAGCGGCAGATGCCATGCGCGAAGCCTGCAACTTGTTCACGTCGATTTTCGCCTTCTGCTGACGCTCGCGCTGTATCGTTTCGGCGTTCTGCTCCTTTACCGGAATGTACGACTTGTTGAGTATCGCCAGTACGTCGCGGTTTACCTTTTCGAGCATCTTCGAGAAGAGGTTGAACGACTCGAACTTGTATATCAGCAGCGGGTCTTTCTGCTCGTAGGATGCGTTCTGCACGCTTTGGCGCAGGTCGTCCATTTCGCGCAGATGCTCTCTCCATGCGTCGTCGATTGTGGTGAACATCACCACTTTCGAGAATACCTTGTATATCTCCGCACCGTCGCTGTCCTTGCAGCGTTGCAGATTCACCGGAATGTTGTAACCGAGGTGTCCGTTGGTGAGCGGGAAGTAGATGTTTCCGTCCATCTGGTCCTTGCGGTCTTCGTAGATTCGCGTCATTACTGGACGAACCGTGTCGGCAACCGCCTTTGCACGACGGTCGAATACACCCTGCAAGTCGGCTACAATCAGTTCTACGAGTTCGTCGTGCTTAGCCTTGCCGTATGTCGCCTCGTCGAACGACGGCTGGGTGCCGACCTCGCGGATAAGTTCGAATCCGAACTCCTCGAACGGGCAGCCTTCGTGCTCGTTCACGAATGTTTCGGCATAATCGTACATTATGTTGTTGAGGTCGATTTCGATACGCTCGCCGTAGAGTGCATGGCGACGGCGCGTGTAGATAACCTCGCGTTGCGAGTTCATCACGTCGTCGTATTCGAGCAGACGCTTTCGGATGCCGAAATTGTTCTCCTCGACCTTGCGCTGTGCACGCTCCACCGTCTTCGTCATCATGCGAGCCTGAATGGCTTCGCCCTCCTCGATGCCCATTTTGTCCATCATTGCGGCTATACGTTCCGAACCGAACAGACGCAGGAGGTCGTCCTCGAACGATACGAAGAACTGCGACGAACCCGGGTCGCCCTGACGTCCCGCACGACCGCGCAACTGACGGTCTACACGGCGGCTCTCGTGACGTTCCGTACCGATAATCGCCAGACCGCCCGCCTTCTTGACATCCTCCGTGAGTTTGATGTCGGTACCACGACCCGCCATGTTGGTAGCGATGGTAACCTGTCCCGGACGTCCTGCCTCGGCGACAATCTGTGCTTCGAGTTGATGCTGCTTGGCGTTGAGCACATTATGCTTGATGCCACGGATTTTGAGCATACGGCTGAGCAACTCCGAAATCTCGACCGACGTGGTGCCGACCAGTACCGGACGACCTTCGCCGACGAGCTTTGTTATCTCCTCGATTACGGCGTTGTATTTCTCGCGCTTGGTCTTGTATATCAAATCCTCACGGTCGTCGCGGATTACCGGACGGTTGGTCGGAATGATTACCACATCCAGTTTGTAGATGTTCCAGAACTCCGATGCCTCGGTCTCTGCCGTACCGGTCATACCGCCGAGCTTGTGATACATGCGGAAGTAGTTCTGCAACGTAATCGTTGCGAAAGTCTGCGTGGCCGCCTCGACCTTCACGCGCTCCTTCGCCTCGATTGCCTGATGCAGACCGTCCGAATAGCGGCGTCCGTCGAGAATACGTCCCGTCTGTTCGTCCACGATTTTCACTTTGTTGTCCATCACGACGTACTCCACATCCTTTTCGAACATCGAGTATGCTTTGAGCAGCTGATTCACGGTGTGCACGCGCTCCGACTTGATGGAGTAGTCGTTGATTATCTCGTCCTTCTTCTGCGCCTTCTCTTCCAGCGTGAGGTCGGCCTTTTCGAGGTCGGCCACCTCCGAACCTATGTCCGGCAGCACGAAGAATCCGTCCTCGTTGAAGTATCGCGACAATATCTCGTGTCCCTTGTCGGTAAGTTCGACCGAATTCATCTTCTCGTCGATTACGAAATAGAGGTCGTCGGTAATCTCCGGCATGCGGCGGTTGTTGTCCGCCATGTAGATATTCTCGGTCTTCTGCATCTGAACCTTGATGCCCTGCTCGGAGAGGAACTTGATGAGCGGTTTGTATTTCGGCAGCCCCTTGTATGCGCGATACATCAGTATGCCGGCCTTTTCCATCTGACCCTCGGATGCGAGCTTGCGCGATTCGGCGACGAGATTCGTCACGAAATCCTTCTGCAATCCGTAGAGATGCTCGATTGCCGGACGGTACTGCTCGAACATCTGGTCTTCGCCCTTCGGAACCGGACCCGAGATGATGAGCGGGGTTCGTGCGTCGTCGATTAATACCGAGTCCACCTCATCGACAATTGCGAAGTGGTGTTTGCGCTGTACAAGGTCGCTCGGCGACGAAGCCATGTTGTCGCGCAGATAGTCGAAACCGTATTCGTTGTTCGTACCGAACGTGATGTCCGCCATGTATGCCTTGCGGCGTGCCGCCGAGTTCGGCTGGTGAGCGTCGATGCAGTCCACCGACAGTCCGTGGAACTGATACATGGGACCCATCCACTCCGAGTCGCGTCGTGCGAGGTAGTCATTCACCGTAACCATGTGTACACCCTTTCCCGCAAGCGCATTGAGGAATACCGGCAGGGTAGCGACGAGCGTCTTACCTTCACCGGTTGCCATTTCGGCAATCTTACCCTTGTGCAGAACGACACCGCCGAACAACTGTACGTCGTAGTGTACCATGTCCCACTTGACGTCGTTTCCTCCCGCAATCCAATGCGTCGCATAAACGGCGTTGTCGCCCTCGATAGTTACGAAATCCTTCGTTGCCGCAAGGTCGCGGTCGAAATCGTTGGCGGTTACCACCACCGTTTCATTTTCGGCGAATCGGCGTGCCGTATCTTTCATTATCGCGAAAGCCTCCGGCAAAATCTCGTCGAGCATCTTCTCGATTTTGTCGTCGATGCGCTTTACGGTGTTGTCGATGTCTTTCGAAATCTTCTCCTTGTCGTCTATCGAAAGGTCGGACGATTCGAGTTTTGCCTTCTGTGCGACGATGTGTGCCTCGTCCTCGGCGATGAAATCGGCGATGCGCTTGCGCAAAGCTGCGCTGTGCGCACGGAGTTCGTCGTTCGACAGAGCCTTTATGGAAGGGTATATCTCTTTGATTTTTACCAGATACGGTTCGACCTCCTTACGGTCTTTGTCGGCTTTCGAGCCGAAGAAAAGTTTTATTAAACCGGTTAATATGTCCATACGAAATATTGTTTTCTGTTAATACGCGCCAAAGATACGAATAAGCGAGCAAAATCAAAAATTTGATTTTGCTTTTTTTTTCATGTTACCCACCCCCTAAATCCCCCGCCTGTGCGGGGGACTTGTAAAATTTAGTATTTTGCCGAGCGGAAGTATCTACGACGAAGTCAAAGTACGAATAAACGAGTAAAACCAAATTTTTGATTTTGCTTTTTTTTTTCATGTTACCCACCCCCTAAATCCCCCGCCTGTGCGGGGGACTTTAAATCTTGTGCTCGTCGGAAACCGTAGTTTTGCGGTTTTTGTTAAAGCCTTTAAGGTCATTAAAGACTTTAGAGTCCTTAAAGTCCTTAAAATTCCTATGTCGTTAAGTGCCTTTTACCGCTTTTTTAATGCCTTCTCGATAATCCGCCTTCCTATCGGGCATTCGCCGCAACGCTCCGACTTGCAGTATTCGGTTGCGATTTGCAGCAGAGCCTGACTTTCAAAAGCGTTGTGCGCCTTGATGCCGTGGCTCGCCCAACGCCGCATATATTGGTTGTTCTCGGCGGGAATCGCTTCCAGCAGCGAGAGTGCCCGTTCGCGTAACCGTTCGCTGTCGATGTAGCTGCCGTAGGTATATTGCAGCGGCGCAACAAGATTTATGCCGAGCAGATTGCTCTTTTCGCGCCCTATGCGCTTCGGTATGTCAGTCGAAAGCTCGGCAGGAATGAAGTGCGACGACCAGTATGGTGATGCCTCGACTCCGAAAAGACGCTCCACGTCGGACGGCGTGCGGCAGTCGAGCAGGGCGTTCATCACGAAATCCTTCTGTGTGAGGAATGAAGCTATCTGCGCAAGCCTCAATACGGGATGATTGTATGGCCTTATGCCAGCGAGCCGCCATTCGGAAGCCCGCATAGGCAGAATGTCGTACTTTTTGGCGAGATAGTAGAATTCGCTTTTGAGCGATAGTATGTATTCGTCGTCGCGATAGTTCGCCAGCAGTCCCGACGTGCCGATAAGCAGCGCTTCGACCGACTTCGCCGACTCCTGTTCACGCAGAATCATTCCGTAATCGACGAGTTTCGCCAGCCGTTCGTAGGCGTTCCGGTTGCCGGTTACATCCATCGTGCGGAGCATCATAGCGTAGAACGTCTGGTTCCAGTTCTCGCTCGAAGCCAGATATATCTCGCGAATCTTGTTGTATTTCCTTACGAACCGGTCGTAGCCCGCATCGACGAATATCTCGCTGCGATGCAGTCCGTCGAGCGTTTTCAGATAGCCGCCGCATGCGAGTGTCGCTGCACCGGTTTGCAGATTGTGCAATATCCTTTTACGCTCGTC
>CAZESW010000100.1:0-6040 GCA_964514795.1 uncultured Alistipes sp. | reverse complement strand
TATGCTGTCGATGATGAACGGCATACGGGGCGTGTAAAGTCCTGCGTAAGCCTTTTCGCCGCCGCTGCGGAGTGCGTTGAGTTCGTCGTAAGGGATATCGAGCTTCACACGGCTGCCGTCACGGACGACTACGACCTGCAAATCGTCCTCGGCGAGAATGATTTTGGAGAGTATCGAGGCGATGTTATCGATTTTCTCGCCCTGAATCGTCGCTATACGGTCGCCGTCGCGGAATCCGAGCCGTTCGCCCGCCTCGTTGAAGTTGTAACCCCAGCGGATGTCGTCGTTGGCAACGTAACTGCTGCCCCATGTGTAGGATATGCCGCAGTAGATGACGAATGCGAGCACGATGTTCATTACCACTCCCGCGACGAGAACGCAGAACCGCTGCCATGCCGGTTTCGCGCGGAACTCATCCTGCTTCGGCGGCAGCTTCATCTGCTCCTTGTCCATGCTCTCGTCTATCATGCCTGCGATTTTGACGTATCCACCGAGCGGTACCCAGCCGATGCCGTATTCGGTTTCGCCGCGTTTGAACTTGAAGAGCGAGAACCACGGGTCGAAGAATATGTAGAATTTCTCGACGCGGATTTTGAAAATTCGTGCCGCGATGAAGTGTCCGAACTCGTGAATCGCCACAAGCAGCGACAACGAGAGGAAGAATTGAATTGCCTTGATTAAAATATCCATTTCAGAGAAAAATTATTCGTTATTACAAACCCAGTGCTTCGGCTGCCAGCCGTCGCGATTCGCGGTCTGCCGCCGCATAGTCGTCCAGCGCAGGGTGCAGGACGAACTCAGCCTTGCCGAGTGCGTACTCTATCGAACGTACGATGTCGGTGTAGCCGCATTTGTGTCCGAGGAATGCCGCGACGGCGACCTCGTTGGCTCCGTTCATCGTGCAAGCCGCCGTACCTCCGCGTCGAAGACAGTCGTAGGCGATGTCGAGGGCGGGGTATTTCACGCGGTCCACCTCCTGAAACGTCAGTGTCGGGTTGTCGGCGAAACTGAACGACTCGACCTTGCGCACCGCACGGTGAGGGTACATCAGCGCGAAACTTATCGGCGTGCGCATGTCGGGCGACCCGAGCTGCGCCTTTATCGCTCCGTCCTCGAATTCGACCATCGAGTGGACTATCGACTGCGGATGCTGGATTACCGATATGCGGTCGGCATCGACACCGAACAGCCAGTGCGCCTCGATAACCTCGAATCCCTTGTTCACGAGCGTCGAGGAGTCGATGGTAATCTTCGCGCCCATGTTCCACTGCGGATGGCGCAGCGCCTGCTCCGGCGTAACGTCGGCGAGTGCCTCACGGGGCAAATCGCGCAGCGAACCTCCGCTGCATGTTACGATAAGCCGCCGCAAAGGCGACACTTCTCCGATAAGACACTGGAAAATCGCCGAGTGTTCGGAATCTATCGGAACTATCGGCGCACGGTGGGCGAGAGCCTCGCGCATGACGAGTTCACCGCCGACCACGAGCGTCTCCTTGTTCGCCAGTGCGACCTTTTTGCCCTGTTCGATAGCACGCAGTGTCGGGACGAGCCCCGCATAGCCGACCAGCGCGTTCACTACTACGTCGATGTTCGACGCTGCGGCGCACTGCGCTATCGCATCCGCTCCGGCATACACCTTTATCGGGTAGTCGGCGAGAGCGTTTTTGAGTTCCGTGTATTTCGATTCGTCGGCTATCACGACGCTGTCGGCGTCGAATTCTATCGCCTGTTCGGCGAGCCGCTGCCAGTTGGAGTGGGCGGTGAGGGTTATGATTTCGAACTTGTCCGGATTTTCGCGGACTATGTCGAGCGTCTGAACGCCTATCGAACCGGTCGAGCCGAGAAGTGCGACTTTTTGCTTCATTTCGTCAGGTTAAAACAATATGTAAGATTCCGGGTCTGCGGGTTTGCCGTCCACCCAGAGTTCGAATGCGAATGTCGAGAGGTCGTCTTTGCCGTCGCCTGCCGTCGAGTAGCCGATTACCTCGCTGCCCTTGACGCGCTGCCCTTTGCGTACGAGCGTGCCCGAAAGACGGCGGTAGACCGAAATCATCCCGTTGTGGTGCTGTATGGCGATGCTGTTGCCCGTTTCGGGCGACCAGTCGTTGAGGAGTACCGTGCCGTCGGCGATTGCGACTATCTGCGATTCGGGAGCGCCGGCAATGCGGATGCCGTAGGAATTGCTCTTCATGTCGAACCGTTCGGCGATGATTCCGTCCATCGGCGCCACGGCTATGATGTTGGAGCGTCCGCCCGTCGCTGAGGATGTACGGATGCCGTATTTGCCGTCGCTCTCCATCTGCCGTCGCAGCACGGAATCGGCGGGTGATGTCGGCACGATGCTTTTGTCGCGGGGCAGCGAGTCGTTCTGTACGCTGCGCATGGCGGGAGTCTTGCCGTCCACGACGAGAATCATGCTCTCGTTGTATGCGAGCATGTCGTTCATCCTGCGTTCGAGCGAGTCGATGCGGATAAGGGTGCGCATAAGCGTTTCGCGCGATTTGGTCGCGTCCGTCCGGTAGCCCGGCAGAAAGTCGAGCACCGGAGTGTAGGCTACGAGCGCGAGTACGATGCAGAATATCAGGAACAGCGTCGCGACGACGCTCATGGCGAAGCCTGCGGGGGACATGTGTATATATCGCGTTTCGAGCCGGTTTTCGGGGTCGGAAACGCTTATGCGCCAACGGCGGAACAAGTCGCGGAACGAGTCGTTCGCGTCGGCGAAAAATTTGCGGAGCGGTTTCATATCTGCAAAGATAGCGATTTTATCCGTTTACAAACGTTTTTCCGCCGGACAAATTGCGTGCAGAAACATAAATATGTTGTAGCGGCTTTGCGCACAAAGTGCCCGTTCCTGACAATTTGGTATAAATACTTTGTATTTAGAAGCCTTTTTAGTAATTTTGCAGGGTTTCGGACGATAAAATCGAATATGCGGTGCAAGTCGCCGAAACACAAATAAATGAGATAAAATATTGCAAAAACAGAAAATATCATGGTAAAACCGACACTTTTGGTACTCGCGGCGGGAATGGGTTCGCGGTACGGTTCGGTCAAGCAGATGGACGGCGTAGGTCCCAACGGAGAGGCAATCATCGACTATTCGATTTATGACGCTATCCGTGCGGGATTCGGCAAGGTGGTATTCGTTATCCGCCATTCGTTCGCCGATGCTTTCACCGAGGTTTTCAATGCCGAACGTTTCGGCGGCAAAATCGAAGTCGAATATGTATATCAGGAACTCGATTACCTCCCCGAGGGATTCTCGGTTCCGGAGGGTCGCGAGAAGCCGTGGGGTACGAACCACGCCGTGATGATGGCTGCCGAAGCCATTAAGGAGCCGTTCGCGGTTATCAATGCCGACGACTTCTACGGCGAGGATGCCTACAAGGTTATAGGTTCGTATCTGAGCGCGCTCGGCGACAGCCGTAACGACTACTGCATGGTCGGTTACGAGGTGAACAAGACCCTTTCGGAGAACGGCACGGTGTCGCGCGGTGTCTGCACCCTGACTGCCGACGGCTATCTCGAATCTATGGTCGAGCGCACCAAAATCGAGCGCAATGCCGAGGGTACGATTGTGTTCCACGATTTGGGCGACGATGTGGCTTTGGCGGAGAATACGCCGGTGTCGATGAATCTGTTCGGATTCACTCCCGACTATTTCGACTATTCGAAGCAGACGTTCATCGAGTTCCTCAGCGAGCCGAAGAATATCGAAAACCTCAAATCGGAGTTCTTCATTCCGCTGATGGTGAACAAACTTATCGGCGGCGGAACGGCGAAGATGAAGGTGCTGAGCACGACCGCCAAGTGGTTCGGCGTAACCTACAAGGAGGACAAGCCTGCACTTATGGCGAAAATCGAGAATCTGATTGCCGACGGCGTATATCCGCGCAATCTGTGGGAGAAATAAATCTGCATTAAGGACTGTAACGACCTTAAAGACTTTAAGAAAATTATTCAGGAAAATGAAACGTGAAGTAAGAGTTCGTTTTGCTCCGAGCCCGACGGGTCCGCTCCATATCGGCGGTGTCCGCACCGCTCTCTACAACTATCTGTTCGCCCGCCACAACGGCGGAAAGATGATTCTGCGTATCGAGGATACCGATTCGCAGCGTTTCGTCGAGGGTGCGGAGGACTATATCATCGAATCGCTGCGCTGGTGTGGCATCGAAATCGACGAGGGTGTCGGCTACGGCGGCCCTCATGCGCCGTATCGCCAGAGCGAGCGTCGCGAAATCTATCTGAAATATGCCAAGCAGCTCGTCGATGCGGGTTGGGCTTACTATGCGTTCGATACCGCTGCGGAACTCGATGCACTGCGCAAGCAGGCGGAGGAGCGCGGCGAGACGTTCGCCTACAATTACAGCGTCCGCACCGTGCTGCCGACGTCGCTTTCGCTCTCCGCCGAGGAGGTCGAGGAGCGTATCTCGCGCGGCGATATATGGGTTATTCGCTTCAAGATGCCGGAGAACGAGGTTGTGAAGATGCACGACCTCATCCGCGGCGATGTCGAAGTGAACACCTCGACGCTCGACGACAAGGTGCTGTACAAGTCGGTCGATGCTCTGCCGACCTACCACCTCGCCAATATCGTGGACGACCATCTGATGGAGATTTCGCACGTTATCCGCGGTGAGGAGTGGCTGCCTTCGCTGCCGCTGCATTACCTGCTCTACCGTGCGTTCGGCTGGACCGATACCCAGCCTGAGTTCGCCCATCTGCCTCTGCTGCTGAAACCTACGGGCGGCGGCAAACTGTCGAAGCGCGACGGCGACAAGATGGGATTCCCCGTATTCCCGCTTTATTGGGTTTCGCCGGCAGGAGATACAGCTCACGGCTATCGCGAGGACGGATATTTCCCCGAGGCGTTCATCAACATGCTCGCACTGCTCGGCTGGAATCCGGGTACGGAGCAGGAGATTTTCTCGATGCAGGAACTTATCGACGCTTTCTCGCTCGACCGCGTGTCGAAGTCGGGCGCGCGTTTCCAGCCCGACAAGGCGAAGTGGTTCAACGCCCAGTATATGCACCACAAGACCGAAACCGAACTCGCTGCCCTCTATCAGCCGATTTTGCGCGGACACGGCATCGAGGTTTCGGACGAAACGGCGGGCAAGGTCGCGAATATTATGAAGGAGCGCGCAACGTTCATTTCGGATTTGTGGGATTTGACATCCTATTTCTTCATCGCTCCGACGGAGTATGAGGAAAAGCAGCTCAAAAAGTACTGGAAGGGCGAAAATCCGGCTCATCTCGCCGAATTGCGCGAGGTGCTGGCAGGTATCGACGACTTCTCTCTCGAAAATACCGAACGTATCGTCCATGCGTGGATTGAGGAGCGCGGCTACGGAATGGGTCAGATAATGAACTCGCTGCGTCTTGCACTCGTCGGCGCGGGCAAGGGCCCGGGCATGTACGACGTGACGTCGTTCCTCGGCAAGGAGGAGACCCTGCGCCGTATCGACAGCCTTATCGCCAACGTGAAGCCTTTGGAATAAAAGGATTTTCATATGCTTATCGAACAGAATATCTGGGGCGTTACGCCCGAGGGCGAGGCGGTAATCATCTATACCATGCGCAACTCACGCGGCAGCGAGGTGCAGATTTGCAATATCGGAGCGGCACTGGTGTCGGTGAAATTCGCCGACCGCGACGGACATGTCGACGATACGGTTCTCGGCTATCGCGACGCATTGAGTTATCTGTGCGACAGTGCGGCATGAGGCAAATGCGTAGGCCGTGTCGCTAACCGTATCGCAGGCGGAAAGATGACCGTCGAGGGCGTCGAATATTCGCTCGAAGTCAATAACGGCACGAACCATATGAACGGCGGAACGAAGGGTTTCGCCAACCGTTTGTGGGAGTCGCGCGTCGAGACCAACCGTGTGGTGTTCTCGCTGGTATCGCCCGACGGCGACCAGTCCTATCCTCACGGGCTTGTCGTTGAGGCGATATACGATTTCGACGACGAGGATTCGCTGGAAATAACGTTCCTCGCCAAGAGCGACGGCACTACGCCCGTGAACCTGACGAA
>CAZESW010000099.1:3534-6096 GCA_964514795.1 uncultured Alistipes sp. | reverse complement strand
CCGACACTTACGGCGGCGATACTGTTTTTCGTCGTGAGTGCCGTATGTTACGCACCGCAGTTCGAGGGGCGCGTACTGCCGCAGCACGACATACAGCAGTTCGACGGTATGAGCCGCGACATCCGCGAGTGCCGCACCGACTACGGCGAAGACCCGCAGTGGACGGGCGCGATGTTCGGCGGAATGCCCGCCTACCTAATCAACATCCGCTATCCGGCGCAGATTGTCAAACACACGACCGACAAGGTATTGGGCATCGTGAACACGCCCGCAGGATTCATCTTCTTCGCGATGCTGGCCGCATGGCTGATGATTGCGATGATGGGTATATCGCCGTGGATAGGCATCGTCACTGGACTCGCCTACGGACTTTCGACCTACTTTTTCCTGATTATCGGCGCGGGACACGTTACGAAAATGTGGGCTTTGGTATTCGCTCCGGCGATGATGGGCGCGATATTCATGACACTGCGCGGGCAACGCAAATGGCTCGGCGGAACGCTCACGGCTCTCTTCGCGTCGCTCGAAATCGGAGCCAACCATCCGCAGATAACCTTCTATTTCGTGTTTGCCGCAGCCGCATTGTGGATAAGCGACCTCGTGTTCGCAATCCGCGAACGGCATCTGCCCGACTTCGCGCGCCGAACGGGCATTCTCGCGGCGGCGGCACTGCTTGCCGTCGGTTCCAACTTCGCTCCGCTGTGGTACACGGTGCAGCACACCGACAGCACGATACGCGGAGGTTCGGAGGTCGCCGACGACGCTGTGGCATCGCACGGACTCGACCTGCAATACGCCACCGCATGGAGCTACGGCATCGGCGAGAGCTGGAACATGCTTATTCCCGACTTCGCGGGAGGCGACTCCGCCTCGACATTCTCGGCCGACGGAGCGGTCGCCGAATCGCTTAAAGACCTTGGACTCAGTTCCCTCGCCACACAGATTCCGACCTACTGGGGCGGACAGCCATATACGGCAGGCCCGACATATCTCGGTGCGGTCGCGATATTCCTCGCGCTGCTCGGCGCTCTGCTCGCCGACAACCGCAACCGCTGGTGGATTCTCGCCTCGAGCCTGCTTGCACTGCTGCTGTCGTGGGGACACAATTTCATGTGGTTCACCGAATTGTGCTTCAAATATCTGCCGCTTTACAACAAGTTCCGCACCGTGTCGATGGCGCTCGTCGTCCTCGAATGGAGCGTACCGCTGCTCGCCGGCATCGGAGTATGGAAACTGTGGCGTTACGCCGCGGGCGAACGCACTCCGGAGGAGCGCCGCCGGATGCTTCGGGCAACGGGAATCGCAGGCGGCATCGTCGGAGGCATAGCCCTGATATTCGCGCTGTTCGGCGGTTCGATATTCGATTTCGACCGTGAGGCGAGCGGCGAAATGATGAGCGAACAATTCCTCTACATGCTTCAACAGTCGGGCGGCGAGGAGTATATCCGCAAGGGTGTGCACGACGAACTCGGCTGGTCGGTCGCCGACGCAATGGCGGAGGAGCGCGCCGAGATATTGAGCCGCGACGCTTGGCGGTCGTTCGGATTCGTCGCTGCGGCGGCACTTTCGGTCCTGCTGTTCGTCTTCGGACGCTTACGCCGCACATGGCTCGCCGTACTGCTTGCAGGCTGGATAATGCTCGACATGATTCCGGTAAACCTGCGCTACTCGCCATACGACCGGTTCGTCGCACCTCGGAAGGTGCAAATCGCCCCGACCGCTGCCGACCGCGCGATAATGGCTGACAAATCGTTGGGATACAGAGTGCTGAACCGCTCCGTATCACCGTTCAACGATGCCACCACGTCAATGTATCACCGTTCGGTCGGCGGTTATCACGGTGCGAAACTCGGACGCTATCAGGACATTATCGACCGCTATCTCAACCGCGACGACAGCGGGGTGCTCGACATGCTCGACACCAAATATATCATCACCCGCAGCGGCGAGGTCGTCGTGCGCGAGTCGGCGAACGGTGCGGCATGGTTCGTCGAAAAGACCGTCGCGGCGGAGAGCGCCCGAAGGGAGTTGGAGATGCTCGGCGAATGGGATTTGAAACGGACGGCGATAGTTTCGGAGCCGTTACCGGCAACCGGCGCGACCCTCGGCACGGGCGAAATAGAGCTGACGGAGTATCGCCCTAACTATCTGAAATACGAGTACACGGCTGACGGAGAATCGGTTGCGGTATTCTCGGAGATATACTATCCCGACGGCTGGACGATGTATGTAGACGGAATCGAAACGCCGTATTTCCGCGCCGACTACATTCTGCGGGCTGCACAGCTGCCTGCCGGACGGCACACGGTCGAGTGGCGGTTCCGGGCGCCGATGTGGGGATTGAGCGGGGGAATTACGCTCGTATGTTCGATACTTATATTTATTGCATTGATAATAACGGTTATATATTATGGGAAGAAACAGCGATAAGATACTGAAACGCAGGGTACGGCGTTCATACGTGGTTTCGACGGTCAGCATCGCCCTCGTGCTGTTCCTGATGGGAACGGTCGGCTATCTGATGTCGTCGGTGCTCTCGACCGCCGCGACGATGCGCGAGAG
>CAZESW010000099.1:0-3434 GCA_964514795.1 uncultured Alistipes sp. | reverse complement strand
TGGCGGCATTCGTCGAGGAGAGCTCCGCAATCGACGGTGTGGAGCGGACGACCTACCCCGAAATGTTCATCGAGAAGATGCACTCGGTACTCGACACGCTGCAACTGATTCTGCTGCTTTTCGGCGGAACGATGCTCGTCATCTCGCTGATTCTGCTCAACAACACGATTCGTCTTGCAATCTACTCGCGCCGTCAGATAATCAACACTATGAAACTCGTCGGTGCGACCAAGTGGTTCATCATGAAGCCGTTCATCGGTTCGAGCGCGAAACAGGGTCTGTGTGCCGGAGCTATTGCGACACTGCTTTTCGCGGCGGCGATGTTCGGGCTGGACGCCAACATTCCCGAAGCGGGCATCTCGGCGCAACTGACACAGATAGGCATAATTGCGGGAATTATGGTCGTTGCCGGAATTGCGGTGGCGGTATTGTTCACCGCATTCGCCGTGAACAAATTCGTAAACATGAAGTCGAACAAAATATACCTTTATTGATATGAAAAAGATGTGGGACACCATCGTCGCCCGTTTCAACGGCATAACCGACGCCAACGACAGCAAAATGCCGCTCTCGATGCGCAACTATGTGCTTCTGCTCGTCGGTGCGGCGGTAATCGTACTCGGATTCGTACTCATGTCGGGCGGCGGCGCAGCCACTCCCGACGAGTTCCATTACGAAATCTTCTCGTGGCGGCGCATCACCCTCGCCCCGATACTCATCGTAGGCGGATTCGCATTCGAAATCTACGCGATAATGAAGCGGTTTTAATCTTCGACCGCCATCGTCTTAAAAAATAACATGAGTCGTGCTATTTTGCACGACTCATGTCGTTTTAACACATTACCGCTACTCCACAGCCGCACATTCGTTCACGAACTCCTCGGCGAGTTGCGTCAGCAGCTGGTCGGTCTTCTTCTCCTCCGCCAAAGTGCGCTCTATCAACTTCTTGATTTTCTTCTCGGGCAGATACTCTGCCAGTGCGCACAACGTTCCGTAGGTCGCAATCTCGTAGTGCTCGACCTTCTGTGCCGCGAGAATCAATCCCGCGTCGCGCACGAAACTGTTGCGCTTGGTATCGCTGACCATGCCGTCGGCCTCTTCGAGCAGACCGGCCATAGCCTCGCAGCGTTTCGCTTCGGGTTTCTCGCCGAGCAGTGCGAAAATCTCTTCCAGCACGGCTATCTGCTTGTCGCCCTGACCGTAATGCTTTTCGAACGCTGCCGCGAGTTTCGGGCTGGTCGCCGAACGGCGCATTTTGTCGAGGCCCTTTTTCAAATGCTTCTCCGCCCAGTATATATCCTTAATCTGGTCTACGAAGAAGTCGTGGAAATCCTCGCCGTACGACACGTTTTTCTTCGGCGAACCGCTCTTGGCGTTTTTTGTTTTCGAATCGGCGGCAACGGCAGCCGTCTTCGCATTGTCCGTTTTGGTGTTGTTTGTTTTCATCATAACCGAAATGTTTTAATCCATGCCCCATTCGGCAAATTGCATACCACAATCGGGCAGGATTCGCCGTCGGCACCACCCCGAAACAAACACGAAAAGAGACTGCCGGTATTCGGACAGTCTCTTAATTCGTTCACGGACAACGGGGAATCTCGCCCCGACCGCAAATTAAGCGTACTTGAACGTCGATTCGTCGGAAACGGTCAGCTTCTTGCGACCTTTCGCACGACGTGCAGCCAACACCTTGCGGCCGTTGGCGGTAGCCATTCTCGCGCGGAATCCGTGCTTGTTGATTCTCTTGCGACGCGAAGGCTGATAAGTTCTCTTCATTGCCATAACTATCTCGTTTTTATTGTTTCGTCGTTTTCAATCCGCCGTGTACCCCATTCGGACAATACACATGCGGAGTGCAAAGGTATAACGTTTTTTTAATTTTACAAAAGAATTGCGATTTTTTTACTCGTCCTTGAACAAATCGACCTCGCCGCGCTCGACTTTGCGGTACATCGCGCTCAACTCGGCAATCGCCGGCGAAACGTATTCCAGAGTGTCGGCGACCGCCTTTTCGCCCTCGCCCTTGATACGGTAAAGCATCGCCGCATAGAGCGCACGGAAGCACAGTTCCGTGTCGTTCATCTCCTCCTTGCCCATAATCGTCCGCAGCGTCGGGATGTAGGGCGCGAGGCTGGCGTATTTCGCGCGGTACTCCCTGCCGACAGGCAGCGTCATGAGCTGGAGATGCAGATTGTGGAGGTCGGCAATCAGATGTATCGTGTGTTCGAGATGTCCGCCCTGCTCCTTGCCCTCCTTGCGCAGCAGTCCGGCGATGTCCATGTACCACAGCAGGAAAAGTTCTTTCTGCTCCTGCGGCATGTCGCGCGGTGCGACGAGCTGCGAATAGATGGCCTCGGGGCTGAACTGCAACGCCCGAAGCAGGTCTTCGAGCTGCCACAGATAGAGAATGTATTCGGCGATATTCTCCTTGCGTTTTGCTTGTGCTATGTCCATAACGTCTGCTTTTTCGGCAAAAGTAATAAAAAAGTCGTTAAAGTCTTTAAGGTCGTCAAGGAAGCACGACAATAAAATACCCCGCCGACCTTAAAGCCGCGGTTTCTCCGCCGCGCGACCTTATCGCCGACGACACCGGTGTCGCCGGCAAGACCTTAAAGACCCTAAAAAAACCGGCGGCCTATTCGCCCTCCAAACTTAAATTTACTATCTTTGCGAAAGATATTTCCACCGAAAAATGGCATCCGATTTACTCGAAGGACTCAATCCCGCCCAATACGAGGCGGTTATAAACTACGACACGCCGTCGCTCATCATTGCCGGTGCAGGCTCGGGCAAAACCCGCGTGCTCACGTCGCGCATTGCCTACATGATAGAGCAGGGCGTACAGCCGTACAACATACTCGCACTGACGTTCACCAACAAGGCTGCCGCCGAGATGCGCGAGCGTATCACCGCCATCGTGGGAGGCAAGAGCCGTTATATCCGCATGGGAACGTTCCACTCCGTATTTTCGCGAATCCTGCGCGAGAATGCCGAACGGATAGGTTTTCCGCAGACGTTCACCATCTACGACTCGAACGATGCCAAGAATCTCATCAAGACCATAATCAAGGAGAAGGGTCTGAACGACGACAAGTACAAGCCTGCGAACATAGCGTCCCGCATATCGTTCTACAAAAACGGACTGATAACCCCGGGCGCCTATATCGCCAACCCCGCCCTTTCGGCAGACGACCGCAAGAGTCAGATTCCCGAATTCGGCGACCTCTACGCCGAGTATTGCCGACGCTGCAAGCAGAACGGGGCGATGGACTTCGACGACCTGCTGTTGCAGACCAATATTCTCCTGCGCGACTGTCCGGACGTGCTCGAACGCTATCAGGATTTGTTCCGGTACATTCTGGTCGATGAGTATCAGGACACCAACTACGCCCAGTACATAATTATCCGCCGTCTGTCGCTCAAAAATTCGAAGG
>CAZESW010000098.1:0-6112 GCA_964514795.1 uncultured Alistipes sp. | reverse complement strand
GACACGCAGTCGTCCGAGGAGAGCGAAACGTTCCCTTCGACCGAAAAACAGTGGACGCTGCTCAATCTGCTCGTCGAGGAGATGAAGGCTCTGGGACTTACCGAAGTGTCTATCGACAAATACGGCTATGCAATGGGAACCATTCCTGCGAGCGAGGGTTGCGGGAATGCTCCCGTCATCGGTTTTCTCGCCCACGTCGATACGTCGCCCGACATGAGCGGCGAGAATGTGCGTCCGCGCATAATCGAGAACTACGACGGCAGCGACATCGTGCTGAACAATGCGCTTACGATGCAGGTCGCCGATTTCCCGGAGTTGAAGAACTTCGTCGGACACACGCTGATACACACCGACGGAACGACGCTGCTCGGTGCCGACGACAAGGCGGGAGTTGCCGAAATAATGACTGCCGCTGAGTATCTGATTGCGCATCCCGAAATCAAGCACGGCAAAATCCGCATAGGATTCACCCCTGACGAGGAAATCGGACGCGGTGTCGATTTCTTCGACGTCAAGGCGTTCGGAGCCGATTTCGCCTACACGATGGACGGCGGCTACGAGGGCGAACTCGAATACGAGAATTTCAATGCGGCATCCGCAAAAATCGCGATTCAGGGTCGCAACGTCCACCCGGGTTACGCAAAGAACAAGATGATAAACGCAATCGAGGTTGCCTGCGAACTCAACTCGCTGATTCCGGCGGTCGAGCGTCCGCAGCACACCGAAGGTTACGAGGGCTTCTACCACTGCGTCGGTCTGAACGGCACGGTGGAGCAGGCGACGATTTCGTACATTATCCGCGACCACGACGCCGACAAATTCGAGGAGAAGAAGGTCTGGATGTGGAATGCCGTCGATTTGCTCAAAAAGAAATACGGCGAGCAGGTGCTGACGCTGACGCTCAAAGACCAGTACTACAACATGCGCAAGATGGTCGAACCGCATCCGCAGGTAATCGAACTCGCGAAAAAGGCGATGACCGAAGCGGACGTAACGCCGATTGTCCGCCCTATCCGCGGCGGAACGGACGGAGCGCGTCTTTCGTTCATGGGTCTGCCGTGTCCGAACATCTTCGCCGGAGGAATGAACTTCCACGGCAAGTTCGAGTACTGCTCGCTCGATTCGATGCAGCGTGCGATGCAGGTAGTAGTCAATCTCGCCCGTCTGTGGGCGGAATAAACCGCGTATGAAAAGATACGGATTCATCAAGACTGCCGCCGCGACTCCGCTCGTGCGAATCGCCGACTGCCGCTCCAACATCGAGTCGATAGCGTCGCTGCTGCGCACCGCCGTCGAACGGGGCGTAAGCGTTACGGTATTTCCCGAACTTTCGGTCACGGGCTACACCTGCGGCGACCTTTTCCACCAGTCGCGTTTGCTCGACGCAGCCGAGGAGGCACTGGGCGAACTGCTCGCGATGCGCATTCCGACCACCGCGATAGTCGGCATGCCGATAACATACAAGAACAATCTCTACAACTGCGCCGTCGTAATCGCAGGCGACAAAATCTGCGGTGCAGTGCCGAAGAGTTACATTCCGAACTACTCGGAATTTTACGAGAGCCGCTGGTTCTCGTCGGGCCGCGACATCCGCAGCACGACGATAGAGTTGTGCGGTCAGAGCGTCCGTTTCGGCAGCGACCTGCTCTTCGCCGTCGAGGGTACGACCTTCGGCATAGAGATATGCGAGGATTTGTGGGTTCCCGCTCCGCCGTCGTCGGATATGGCTCTGAGCGGTGCGAAACTGATATTCAACCTCTCGGCGACGCCCGAAATCGTCGGCAAGCATGCCTATATCCGTTCGCTTATCGAGCAGCAGTCCGCACGGACACTATGCGGATATGTATACTGTTCGGCTGGTATCGGCGAATCCTCGACCGACCTCGTGTTCACGGGCAACGGACTGATTGCCGAGAACGGAACCGTAATCGCCGCCAGAGAGAGATTCGTTCGCGAACCCGAACTGACGATAGCCGACATCGACATTGAGTATCTCGAAAACGAGCGTCGCCGCCACACGTCGTTCATCAATCTCGACGGCCGCTACGACGTTATCGAGGTGCCGGCGAAGATTATCGACAGCGAAATCGAGCGCAAAATATCCCCTACACCGTTCATTCCGACCGATATGGAGAGCGGATGCCGCGAGATATTCAGCATCCAGACCGCCGGACTTGCGCAGCGTTATGCGCATACGGGCTGCCGAAAGGCAGTGATAGGCATTTCGGGCGGACTCGACTCGACGCTCTCGCTGCTCGTAACCGCAGCGACGTTCGACATGCTCGGCATCGACCGCACGGGCATCGTAGCCGTCACCATGCCGGGATTCGGAACTACGGGGCGCACCTACTCCAACGCCATTACGCTGATGCGCGAACTCGGAGTAACGATACGTGAGATTCCGATACGCGAGGCATGCGAACTCCACTTCCGCGACATCGGACTGGACCCGAACGACCGTGGTGCGGCATACGAAAATTCGCAGGCGCGCGAACGGACACAGATACTTATGGACATAGCCAATGCCGTGGGAGGAATGGTCATCGGCACGGGCGACCTCAGCGAGGCGGCTCTCGGATGGGCGACCTACAACGGCGACCACATGTCGATGTACAACGTGAACTGTTCGATTCCGAAGGGTTTGGTGCGTGTGCTCGTCGAATGGGTGGCACGCAACGACGCCAGCGAAACCGTCCGCGCGACACTGCGCGACATCGTCGATACGCCCGTCAGTCCCGAACTGCTGCCTGCCGACGAAAACGGAGAAATCGCGCAGAAGACCGAGGATTTGGTCGGCCCTTACGAACTGCACGACTTCTTCATATATCAATTCATGCGCAACGGGTTCTCTCCGCGCAAGATAATGTTCCTTGCCGAGCGTGCTTTCGGCGAGAAATACTCGCGGGAGACCATCAAACACTGGCTCGTCGTATTCCTGCACCGGTTCTTCTCGCAGCAGTACAAGCGTTCCGCCGTTCCCGACGGCCCGAAGGTCGGTTCCGTATCGCTGTCCCCTCGCGGAGACTGGCGAATGCCGTCCGACGCGACAGCAAGGGCATGGATAGAGGAGGCTGAGAAGTTGTAGGGAGGAAAGGTATTTAAAGTTACGCGGCAGGATTTATTCCTGCCGCTATAAAGTATATAAGGTAAATAAATGATTCGGCGACGTTATCTGCTTTATCCACCTTACTAACCTTACATCACTTTATCTTTTCGCCGCAACCAGCCGCCCGAATGCGACGAAGCAGGCTGCCCGTTATCACGCGCCTCGGCGGAATATTGCACCGTGGACGAGTGCCATCATCGAATCCGCCGAACGTAACATCCACCGAACGGCAGACGGATAACGCCGTCCGCAGCGAAGCCACCGTGCGAGCAAATCCACACGCAGCATATTGTTCACCGGAACGCCTATCGCCTCTATTCCGCAATCGCCGGCAAGACTCCGCATCCGCGAATATACCTCGTCGAACCCGGCACCCGCGAACACATCGTCGGGCATGTCGAGCAGATATTTGCGCAGCACTACCCTAATTCTGTTACGGACAATCTCGCGCAGGAAATTCGTGCGGGTTTCGGACATTCCCGACTTGTCCTCCGCAGCGAAATAGTCCGCCATGTTCGACGTAACCTGCACAAGCTGACCGATACTGCGCAACTGTACGGCGGCATCCATCGTCTGTCCCTCGCGGGCAAGATTGTAGCGGTAGAGCGGCATGTCGGCGAAAGCGACCGTAGCGACCCTGAAAAGCGGATAGAAAACCCACTCCTGGTCGGTATAGGATATACCCTCGCTCTGGCGGTAGTTCATCTCGCGCAGCAAAGCGGTACGGTAGCACACCGAGTGCATCATGAAGAACCGTATCGTTCCGTCGGCGAAAATCCGTTCGGCATCGTAACTGCGGTCGCATCCGTAAAGTTGCCGCGAATAGATGTCATACCCCACTCTGCGTTCCGAATGCCGCCGCACCTCGATGAACGGCGAAACTATCATGTCCGTACCGGAATTTCGGCGCAGAAATGCGATATAGTCGGCGAGCAGACCGCCGTCGAAGCTGTCGTCGGCATCGAGAATACGCACGTATTCGCCCCTTGCCACGGGCAGTGCCGCATTTATTGTCGAGCCGTAGTTGCCGTTCGGCTTGTCGATAACCCGAATCACGTCCGGATAACGGCTCTGGTATTCGCGGGCGATACGCAGCGAGGCATCACGGCTGCCGTCGTTCACGACAATCGCTTCGACTGCCGCCAGCGACGGAGTAAGCATTATGGAGTCGAGGCACTGCGGCAGCAGCGACGCCATATTGTAGGTCGGAATTATTATCGAGAGTGTTTTCATAACTTATTCGTTAGTCGCCGAAAGACAGCCTGTACGGCGCATGGTTTATCTGCTCCTCCTCGGGCAGTTCGGGGCGCAGATTCGGATAGTGGTGGCGCAGATACGATTCGATATTTCGCGGTGCACGCACCGTCATTCCGCCGAACGGCATCATCACTGGATTTTCGATATCGGCACGCGGTATCTGGTCTTTCGGCATACGCACGATATTCACCCGTTTGCAGTCGCAGCCGTTGTAGGCACCGAGCACACGGCACATCTTCGCATAAATCCGTTCACGCGACAGCAGCGAGCAAACGATTCTCACGGGCAGGCATCCGACGAAAGATTTCGGCAGCGGTTTATCGATTTCGCACCGTCCGCACCATCGCCACAACCATATCTGTTTGCCGATAAAGCAGTTTATCCAAAAACGGCTGCGGAATCTGTGCATCCGTTCGAGCATCGGGCTGTCGGGAATACGGTCGTAAGGGAAAATATCGACGAATATGCCGTGGTGAATCTCCATGTTGCGGAACATCTCCTCGACGAACAGCGTTCCGTTCTTCTTCACCTTGGCGAAATAGAACGGCGTGTTGCTCTCCGTCCCGAACCATTCGAGGAAATACTGCGGACGCAGATGCTGCGGAGCGAGTTGCAGAAACCGCTCGTAATCGGCCCGGGTCATACCGATGTCGATGTCGTCGTCCCAGGGCACGATACCCTGGTTGAACAGTGCACCGATAGCCGTTCCGCCCTGTATGAAATAGGGAATGTCGCACACCTCGCATACGCGGATAATCTCCGCCATTATGTCGAGCAGCTCCCCGTGAAGTCTGGCAAGGTCTTCTTTTCTGTATTTCATTACTGCACTAATAGGTTACAACCACGTATATCGCTATTCGATATTCTACCTTCGATAACGAATCCGCCGTCGGGACGGCATACGCCGACATCCTGCGTAGCGATAAATGCGCAGGAACCGATATTTCCGAGGTCGATTATGTCTATCGCGCCACGACGGCCCACCGGCAGATGGGCGAACGGGTCGTTAATGTCGCGAATCCGTATCCGCATCCATGGCGGAGCGAAGAAAACGCCGTCGCCTGCCGAATAAGCCTGCGACATAAGTTCCGCCATTCCGTACTCGGAATGTATTTTCGCGACACCGAAAGCGTCGCACAATATTTTGTGAAATTCCGCCTTCGGCAGTTCCCGGCGATGGCCCTTCATGCCGCCCGTCTCCATGACGACCGTATTTTCGAGTTTCGGCGCATATTGTTCCGCCAAATCCCACAGCGCATAACTGACGCCGAGCAGGATTTTCGGCTTCGGGTCGCGGGACATGTCGTCGATAAGGCGTTCGTAATCGTCGAGATAGAAGCCTCCGCCGCCACATTCGCGAATCAGTCTGTCCACCATATAAACAAGCGACGAGCCGCTGCGTTGGAGATAGTTGGGCAGAAGTCCGTAGATGCTCCATTGTGACGGTTCGCCATAGAACAGCCGGAACGACTCCGTGAAATCGCGCTCGTACACCGCAAGGTCGGCTACGGGATGCCGCGACGGTGTCATGCCCGTCGTAGCACTCGACGTGAACACAATCTGCGGTTCGCCGTCACCGCAATATACATCGTGGGTCTTGAACAGTTCGATAGGCATGAACGGAATCTCGTCCGCACTCCCTATCTCCTGCGGACGCACACCGAGCAGCCGCAGATATTCGGCATACGGAGCACACCGCTCCGCCTGAAAACGGAACAGTTCGAGTGCCGCCGCATCGAACCAGGTATC
>CAZESW010000097.1:0-6147 GCA_964514795.1 uncultured Alistipes sp. | reverse complement strand
AGCATCATCATGTAGTTCACTATGTAGTCCGCCGAACCGCGGTACTTGGCACGCAGAGCCTCGCATTGTGTAGCGATACCCGCGCAGCACTGGTTCGTGTGGCACTTGCGGTCCATTATGCAGCCCAGAGCGACCATCAGCGAGGTTGCGAATCCATACTCCTCGGCACCGAGCAACGCACTGACTATCACGTCGCGGCCTATCTTCATCTGTCCGTCGGTCTGGACACGCACCTTGCCGCGCAGATTGTTGAGCATCAGCGTCTGCTGTATCTCGGCGAGTCCCAGTTCCATCGGCAGTCCCGCATGGAACACCGAACTGAGCGGCGATGCGCCCGTACCTCCGTCGCCGCCGCTGATTACTATCGTATCCGCCTTGGCTTTGGCGACACCCGCGGCGATTGTTCCGACACCGCTCTCGGCAACGAGTTTGACGCTGATTCGCGCCTTCGGATTGACGTTTTTGAGGTCGAAAATCAACTGCGACAAATCCTCGATGGAGTAAATATCGTGGTGAGGCGGCGGGGAAATCAGCGTAATACCGGGGATTGAATGGCGCGTCCGCGCAATCATCTCGTCCACCTTGAAGCCCGGCAACTGTCCGCCCTCGCCCGGTTTGGCTCCCTGTGCGATTTTTATCTGAATCTCCGACGCATTGACGAGGTATTCGGTCGTAACGCCGAAGCGGCCCGAAGCGACCTGCTTCACGGCACTGCCGAGCGGCACTCCGTCGCGTTCCGCCGTAAAGCGTTCGGGCAGTTCGCCGCCCTCACCCGTGTTGCTCGTTGCCCCGAGGCGGTTCATGGCGCAGGCTATATCCTCGTGCGCCTCCTTGCTGAGCGCGCCGAACGACATCGCACCCGCTGCGAACCGCTTCACGATTGCGGATTCGGATTCTACCTCCGCAATGTCTATCGGCTCACGGTCGCTGCGCACCTCCATCAAATCGCGGATGAACATCGGAGCGTCGCCGTTCTCGGCCAGCGCGACGAACTCTCGGTAGCGGTCGTAGTCGTTATTCTGCGCCGCCGCACGGAGAGCCGCTATCGATTTCGGATTCCACGCATGACGTTCGCCGCCCTTGCGGTAGAGATAGCGTCCCGCGTTCTCCAACTCCTCGGCGAGAGGTTCGCCGAAGCCGGCCGAATGTTTGCGCAGCACGTCCGCCGCGACATCGGCGAGGTCGATGCCGTCGATTTTCGACACGCCGCCGCCGAAATACTTGTCGAGCAGCGACGACGACACGCCGACCGCCTCGAAGAGTTTAGCACCTCGGTAACTGCGCATCGTGGAGATTCCCATTTTGGAAATCACTTTCAGCAGACCCTTGTTGATAGCCTGTATATAGTAGTCTTTCGCCGTGCAGTAGTCGAGCTGCAATTCGCCGCGATTGACCAAATCGTCGAGCGTCGCGAACGCCATATAAGGATTGACGGCACTCGCTCCGAAGCCGATAAGCAGGGCGATGTGCATCACCTCGATAACCTCGCCGCTCTCGACAATCAGCGCTATGCGGGTACGTTTGCGGCACTTTATCAGGTGGTGATGCAGTGCCGACAGCGCAATCAGCGACGGAATCGGCGCATGGTCGGCATCGACCGCCTTATCGCTGACTATGATATAGTTATATCCCTCGTCCACGGCGCGTTCGATGCGTTCGCACAAGCCGTCGATGGCTTTCGCCATGCCGTCGGCACCCTCGGCTGCGGGAAATACCATATCGAGTGTAATCGTCCGGAAGCCCTTGTAGACCAGGTTTTTCAGAATATCGAGTTCGGTATTGGAGATAATCGGCGTCGAGAGTTCGACGACCTTGCACATGTCGGGCGACGGTTCGAGCAGGTTGCCCGTGACGGCACCGATATAACTTTTGAGCGACATGACGGTCTCCTCGCGCAGCGGGTCGATAGGCGGGTTGGTAACCTGCGCGAACTGCTGGCGGAAGTAGTCGAAGAAGCGCTGCGGTTTGCCCGACAGCACGGGCAGCGGAGTGTCGTTGCCCATTGCGTAACTCGGTTCGACCTTGTTGCGGGCCATAGGTTTGAGCAGATTCTCGATGTCCTCCCTGTCGTAGCCGAACACGCGCAGCAGCTTATGGTAGTCGTCCACGTCGTGGCGCAGACGGCGGCCGCTCTTGATGTCGCTGAGCACCACGCGGTTCTCGCGCAGCCACTCCTTGTATGGATGTTCGGCGGCAAGAGCCTTCTTTATCTCGTCGTTGCGGAGAATGCGGCCCTCCTGCACATCGACCATAATCATTTTGCCCGGAAGCAGACGCCCCTTTTCGCGTATTTGCGACGGTTCGATGTCGAGCACGCCCGTTTCGGACGCCATAATCATCATGCCGCTCTTGGTGATGATATAGCGGCACGGACGCAGACCGTTGCGGTCGAGCAGTCCTCCGGCATATCTTCCGTCCGAGAACAGGACCGTAGCCGGACCGTCCCACGGTTCCATGAAGATACTGTGGTACTCGTAGAAACCCTTGATATGGCTCGACATGGGATTGTGGCGGTTGTGGCTCTCGGGAATCAGCATCGCCAGCGCATGAGGCAGCGACATGCCGCTGCGGACGAAGAATTCAACCGTATTGTCGAGCGACGCACTGTCGCTCATATTCGGCTGGATAATCGGCGAAAAGTCGGAGACCCTGCCCAGATTTTCGGGATGAAGCACCGATTCGCGAGTCTGCATCCAGAGGCGGTTTCCCTTTATCGTATTGATTTCGCCGTTGTGAGCCACGATGCGGAACGGCTGTGCAAGGCTCCACGTCGGGAACGTATTGGTCGAGAACCGCGAATGCACCAGAGCCAGCGCGCTGGTGAAATATGGGTTCGTCAGGTCGGGGAAGTAGTGGCGCAGTTGCAACGACGACAGCATGCCCTTATAAATCACCGTGCGGGTCGAAAGGCTCGCTATATAGCAGCTCTCCTTGTCCTCGATAGCGGTGCTGGCAGCAACGCGCCGTTCGATTTTCTTGCCGACGACGTAGAGTTTGCTTTGCAGACGCCGTTCGTAGAGAGCGACATCCGAACGCAGGTCGTCGTCGCCCGAGATGAAAATCTGCTCGACGATAGGTTCCTTGGCGAGTGCCTCTTTGCCGAGTATCGAACTGTCCACGGGCACACGGCGGGTATGCATCAGCGTCAGACCCTCCTCGGCGACCGTCTCGGCGATAATCGCGAAGAAGCGTTCGCAGTCCTTGCGCTTGCGCGGCATAAAGAACATTCCCACTCCGTAGCGTCCGCGCTCCGGAACGGGAATGCCGTTCAAAAGTATGAATTCGTGCGGTATCTGAACCATTATGCCCGCACCGTCGCCGGTTTTGCTGTCGGCACCCTCGGCACCGCGGTGCGCCATGTGTTCGAGAACCTTCAACGCGTTTTCGACCACTTCGTGATACTTCACGCCGTTGATATTGACGATAAGACCGACTCCGCAGGCATCATGCTCGTTCGCGGGGTCGTACAACATTTTTTTCGTGCAATCCATAGTATGATGGGAAACGTACCCGCAAATGTACGCATTTTCGGCGGAAATTGTTACGGCAGCGGATTTTCCCGCACAGTTCCGCCACTGTCCGTCGCTCCGCTCCGCCGCCGATTCGTAACTTCGGACGGTCGTTTCGACGAAATATTTAAGCGACGAGGGAGGTTTTCACATTCGATTGTAATCAATACTGCGATTCCTAAAATTTTTCATTTTTTATGAACAGAGCGGAGGGGCAGGGTTGGTTCCCCTTAAAGACGTTAAGGTAATTTAAGGTGTTTAAGGTCGCGCACCGGCGTTCCGGTGCTTTAAGGATGTTAAGGACTTTAAATACTTTAAGCACCTTAAACACTTCATACACCTTTTTATCAAAGTCCCCCGCACAGGCAGGGAATTCAGGGGGGGGGTAACACGCTTAACACAAAAGCCCGCTATTCGTCCGACCTGCTCCGGTTAAAGGATTTTCGGGCTTTTGTGATTGCTGCGCTGTCGCTTGCCATCACTGCGTCGGCTCGGCAGTAGAAAAACTGCCGACACCAAATATGCGCCCCTTGTGATTGCTGCGCTGTCGCTTGCCATCACTGCGTCGGCTCGGAAAACAGTGATACGAGAGTCTGTTGCTTCGCAACTACATTAAATCGAACAGAGGCGACCTTTGCAAATAAATTTGCAGGTGCCCCTGTTCGATTTAATAACACTTCGTGCGACTCTCGTATCACCGTCTGCACTCGCTCTCCTTGTGATTCCGGCGCGGTTCGAACGCGCGACCCACAGCTTAGAAGGCTGTTGCTCTATCCAACTGAGCTACGGAACCAAACCGCTTATCGGAAATCCGAGCAGTACAAACCCACTCTCAAACCGTCCGGAGAACCGAAAGCGATGCAAAAATAATAAAAATCTCTGTAATTATATACTATTTGCAGATAAAAAGTGCTTAAAGTATTTAAGGTGTTTAAACGTCATCCTGAGCGCAGCGAAGGATCTGAAATACCGACTCGACCGGCACAGATTCTTCGCTCCGCTCAGAATGACGCTGTTTAGAGATCTTAGAGTCCTTAAAGACCTTATAGTCGGATACGCTGTACGCTATCTGAAAAACTCGCCGCGCCATTCCGCCCTGTTGCCGCAACAGTCCTCCGCGCGGACGACGATTTCGTGCTTCTCGCCGACCGTCGGCAGCGGACGGTCGAATCGGTGTTCGACAGTCTCCTTCATCGGAGCGTAGTCGAGCGTACGCCACTCGCCGTCTATCAGGCATTCGTAACTCCTGATGCCCGAGAAGTTGTCCGACAGCGTGAACCGTACCGACTTCGCACCCCGCAAATCGGCTCCGTCGGTCCATCGCGGACGTATTCGCGGCGCGAGCGTGTCGGCAACGACGACCATATCGCCGAACCGTCGGCTCTCCGCCATCACCCCGCCCGCCGTACGGAAGCCGCCGAGATATGCGAACCGGCCGTTGCGACCAGCGACGGCTATACACGCCTTGCGCTGCAATTCGAGCGGTACATCCGCCCGTATCGAAACGCTCACCTTCGAATGTACCGGCGTCAGGTCGTCCATAATCCGGTAAACGGGCGACAGCACGACGATTGTCGAGTCGAGTTTCGGCTGTCGTTCCGACCGCTCGATACGGCAGTATGCCGATTCGTACAATGCCCCGGCAGGCACCGACAGCGTAACGTCGCCGCTGCGTACCGTATTTCGGCGCGAGCAGTCGAGCACGGGCAGCGAATCGTCCGCCGCAGCCGCGAACAGGCGGTCGTCCTCCTTGCCGACGGCATCGAATTCGAGCACCGACGTATTTCCGCAGTCATCCGCAGCCTCTATCCTTATACGGCGAGTTTCGCCTGCCGCAGCACGGACGATTCCGCGCTCCTTTACAATAGTAAAAAACTTGTCGGGACACCGTTCGGGCTGTGCAAGGCGGATAACCTCGCATTTCGCCCTCACCTGCAACGGGAAATAGGAAACGGCGTTGCAGTATCGCGAATCGGCGAATTCGAAGCCGTCCATCCGATATTCGTAGCGTTTGTCGCCATCCACCCATTCGGCGACGCGATGTATGCCGAAACGGTTCGTCACGCTGTCGCGGCTGTCGCGCACTTCGAGAACGAAATATCCGCGGCGACCTACCTCGACTGTACCTGCTATGCCGTATTTGTCGCCCGTTCGGCGCAGGTCGTAACTCCGCAACGGGGCATTCGCCGCCACCCTGCCGACGCTGTCGATTTCGACATAGTGCAACCGCAGCATACGCGGTGCTATACGGTCTGCCGGACGACGGCACAATCCGCCGGCAACGGTATTGAGCGTCCGCTGCGACTTCGTGTCGCGTATCTCGAAATGAAGGTGCGGGCCGAACGACGTTCCGCTGTTGCCCGACCATGCGACGGTTTCGCCGCGGCTTACAGGGAACTCCGACGGAGAGGGGAAGAAATCGACTCTGTTTTTGCGCTGCGAGTACCGCTCCGCCGTCAGACGGTCGCGCAAATCGTCGCGCAGTCGCGAGAGATGCCCGTAGACAGATGTCGTACCCGTCTGCGGATGGGTGATATAGAGTGCCAGTCCATAGCCCGACGGCGAAAGCGACACCCTCGAAACATATCCGTCAGCCACAGCGACAACCGCCTTGCCCTCGACACCGTCGGTCTTGATG
>CAZESW010000096.1:3486-6255 GCA_964514795.1 uncultured Alistipes sp. | reverse complement strand
TCCACCTGAACGTCCTTGACGCCCTTTTCGTAAGGGATGGTGTTCAGCACCTTCTTCGAGCAGTGCGGGCAGTCGATGTCGGTGGTGAATACGGTGGTTACGGTCTTCTTCGCGGCCTTGTTGTCGGCGTACGATACGCCGATGCCGAGAAATGCTGCGACGAGCAGGATGATAATCTTTTTCATGGTTTTATGTTTTTTAGGTTTTATGTTTCTAATATAAATTGAACCGCACTCCGATGTAGAATTTGCGTCCCATGAGCGGGCCCCATACCAGCGAGGAGTTGAACCCCCACGAGTACGGATTGTCGGCATTCAGTATCGGGTGCTTCTGCGTGTAGTTGCCTATGTTCTCGCAACCTACGTAGATGTCCCAGTGCTTGATGCGTCGGCTGACCTGCGCATAGAACATCGGATATATCGGCGAGTACTCGGAATCGGCGATGAGTCCCGTTTGCGTCGGAATGCGGCTGCGGCCGTTGAGCTGCGCCGTGACGTCGAACGTCCATTTGCGCATACGGGTCGCATATTGCAGGTTGAGCAGCGTCTTGAACCGGTTTACGAGCGGCCGTTCGACGAGTGCATCCGGTTCGCCCTGACGGTCGATGGTGTATTTGCTGTCGGTATAGCGGAACGTGGCGAAGATGTCGAAACGCTCTATCGGCGTCCATGTCAAATCGACCTGATAGGTGTTTGTGAACGACTTCTTGTTCGTATCGTAGATTACTATCGCACCGGGCTGATATTCTTGGTCTACTATTACGCTGTGGAACAGCTGCGTACGGAAATAGTCGAAACTTATAGTCATATCGTTGTGGTTGAACGTCGATATGGTCTGCGTCAGACTGCCGCCTGCGGTAAGTGCGGTTTCCATACGGTTTAAATCACGATAGTTTTTGGGTATTCCGTAAATTTTGTGTCCAGTCGCGAGAATGCCGATATTGTCGGTGATTATGTCGGTCGGTCGGTAGCCCAGACCTGCCGAGGCACGGAATACCGTTGTCGGCGTGATGTTCCACTTGACGTGCGCACGGGGCGTAATCATATTCTTGCGGAAATAGAAGTTGTAGTCGTAGCGCAGACCTGCAACCACCGACAGTTTGTCCTTTATGGTGTAGGTATACTCCGTGTACGCGCCGATTTCGGGTTCTATTCGTCGCGATTTCAGAATATATTGCGGGTAATCCTCCAATCTGTTACTGTAAAAAAGATTCTGGAAAAGATTCTCGTTCACCCATCTCGACGATGCGCTGACGCCCGAAATCAGCGACGAACGGTAGGTGAAGTAATGGACGTACATGGCATTGGCGTTAAGCATGTTCTGCCGTCCGCCGTAGTCGTTTGTCGCGCCGAAATAGGCGTTCTCGTTGAAATGGTCGAAATCGACTACTACGGCGAAGTTGGAGCGCATCTCGTCCTGCTCGTCCTTGTCGAAAACCGACTTGCCGACCGGCATTCCGAGTTTGAAATAGGCGTTCACCTCCTCGTTCCGGACCTCCGAGCCGTAAGGGCGGTTTTGGTTGTCGTGGTCGGCAGGGTGCGGAGCATCCATCCAGTGAATCATCTCATCCCTCATCTTCTTTTTATAGTCCATCTGACCGCCCAGCCGGTAGTCGTTGATGTACTTCACGCCCCAGCGCACCTGCATTCCGTTCTCCGCCTGATAGAGCCAGCGGTTGGCGATGTCGAACTGACGCGACAGAGGCAGGTCGCGGAAACCGTCGTGGTTGTGGTCGTAACTCTTGGTGTCCATCGAGCCGTGGGCGAGAATTACGGTCGAAAGACGCTTGTCCGCCGTTACGGGAATCGCGCTCGACAGGTTCACTTCGGGTTTCAGTTCGCTGTCGAAATAGACGTTGAGGAACAGCCGCTCGTCGTCGGTCGGTTTGCGGTGTTCGAGGTTGATCTGGCCCGTTATGGCCTCGTGTCCGGCGGTTACCGACGAGATGCCCTTCGACACCTGAATCGAGTTGAGCCACATGCCCGGCGTGTAACTCAGTCCGTAAGGCGCGCTGAGTCCGCGCATTATGGCGCGGTTCTCGTCGAGAATCTGCGTGTAGGTGCCCGCCAGTCCGAGCATCTTGATTTGACGTGCGCCCGAAATCGCGTCGCTGTAACCGACGGTTACGGATGCCGAGTTCTCGAAACTCTCGGCGAGGTTGCAGCAAGCCATCTTGCACAGTCCGGCGAACGAGATGGTTTCGCCTTTCAGTATGCCGTCCTGACGGATGTAGTTGCCGCCGAGGTTGCCTTCGACGACTACGGTTTCGAGCTCGACGCCCTGACGCAGTTTGAACTTCACCTGCGACATGGTGTTATCGACGCGCACCGTGTCGTTCTCGTAGCCGAGGAACGAGGCGATGAGCAGGTCGTAACCCTTGACGCGGTGGATGCGGAATTTGCCGTCTATCGAAGCCGCCGTACCGACGTTGGTGTCGGCCCAGTAGACGGATGCTCCGGGCATAGGTTTGTCGTCGGTATCGACTACCGTACCCGTAATGTCCTGTGCGTAAGCCGATGCGGCGAAGCACAGCGATAAAAATATGGTTGAAACGTATTTTGCGTATTTCATTTTCTCCCTTTATTTGTATCAGTATAAACGTATTTTCGGCGGACGAATTGCGTGTATTCGTCTGCAAACATTCGGTTATAACGATACGGGAGGTGCGCGGAGCGCGCGGAAGCCCCTTGCGGGGGATTGCGGAAGCGGTATCTTGCGCCGCTCGAAATGCTTGATTGCGACCTCGGCGACGATTCGGTCCGTGTCGTC
>CAZESW010000096.1:0-3386 GCA_964514795.1 uncultured Alistipes sp. | reverse complement strand
CCGCATATCGATGTGAGATACACCGACAGCATTAACAGCGATATGATTCTGCGGAACCGCATTTTATTATGTTTTTTGTTTTTAGGGGAGTGACTTATTACACGAGTTTGCACTCCGTGAGTTTCTCAATCCATGCATTTGCGTCGTGCTCTGCGACGGACTCCTCGACTTCGTAATTTTCGAGCAGGATGCGCTTCACATCCTCGGCGTCGAAATCCTTGCCCTGCAACTCGTTCCAGAGCAGCAGCGAAGTCTCGTTGAGTGCGATTACGCGGGTCATGTCGCTTCCGAGGCGACCCTGCATAATAACGACGTGTTCGCCTGCGATGTCGCGAACCTTGTATCCCTCCTTGAATTTCATAATTTCGGTTTATTTGTCGCAAATATAGTGCTTTTTTCCGAAATACGGCGTACTAAAATAACCATTTGTGGTTAAAAATCCGCGAATGTTGATAACTATTTCGCGGTTTTCTTCGGAAAAACCGCAAAAAATTCTAATTTTGCAAGGATATAAATATTTTGGAATAATGTTGTCGATATTGTATTATCTCTGGTGCGTTCCGCTCATTACGGTGTTTTTCCTGCTGTCGGTTGTCGCACTGATTGTATGTTATCCGTTCGACAAGGGTCGGCGGGTCGTTCACGAACTTTCGCGTGCGCTGTGCATGGTATTCTGGCGGACGCCGTTTACTTGGAGCCGCAATGTTTCGGGCCTCGAAAATGTCGAAAAGGGCAAACCCTACATCATCGTGCTGAACCATAACTCGATGGTCGATATAATCTCGCTCTATTTCGTGCCGCTCAATTTCCGTTGGGTCAGCAAGCGCGAGGTGTTCCGCATTCCGTTCATCGGCGGACTGCTGATTCTCCACGGCGATATCGCCATCGAGCGCGGTCGCGGTGCCGAGTCGATGCGCAAGGTTATCCGCGACGGCAGGACGTGGCTTTCGCGCGGAGTTTCGGTCGCCATGTTCCCCGAGGGCACGCGGTCGAAGGATGGCGAGATACACCGTTTCAAGCAGGGTGCGTTCGTGCTCGCCAAGGAGGCGGGAGTGTCGATACTGCCGGTCGTGCTCGACGGTACGACCGAACTGGTGAAGCCGAATTACATGTTCAACTGGCGGCACCGGCTGACGGTGAAGGTTCTGCCTGCCGTTTCCGCCGAGGAGGTGCGAAATACCGATACTGCCGAGCTTATGGAGAGCGTGCACGACCGTATGGTCGCGGCTTTGGCGGAGATTCGCGCGGAGAAAAAGTAGAAAAAAGGAGAAAAGATATATGGCGGATTTGTTGAAAAACAGCAATTACAGCGACGACGACATCGTAACCCTCTCGCCGAGGGAGCATATCCGGCTGCGACCGGGTATGTATATCGGAAAGCTCGGTGACGGTTCGCAGTCGGACGACGGAATATATGTGCTCATCAAGGAGGTTGTCGATAACTCGGTGGACGAGTTCATCATGGGCGCGGGCAAGCAAATCGAAATCACGATAGAGGACAACGTGGTTTCGGTGCGCGACTACGGCCGGGGCATTCCTCTCAAATCGCTCGCCGCAGCGGTTTCGGAGATGAACACGGGCGGAAAGTACGGCAAGGACGGCAGCTCGGCGTTCACCAAGACGGTAGGTCTGAACGGCGTCGGCGTGAAGGCTGTTAACATGCTTTCGAGCGAGTTCACGGCGCGTTCGGTGCGCGACGGCGAAGCCCGCACGGTGACTTTCTCCCAAGGCCTCGAACAGAGCGACAAGTGGGAGAGCGGCGTTAAGGAGAAGAACGGTACGTTCATTTCGTTCCGCGTCGATACCGAGGTGTTCGGCGAGTACGCCTACAATATGGAGTACGTCGAACAGCTCGTCAAGAACTATACCTACCTCAATCTCGGCCTTGCGTTCGTGCTGAACGGACAGTCTTATGTGTCTAAAAACGGTCTGCTCGATTTGGTGAACGACAACATGACCGAGGAGCCGCTCTATCAGCCGATACACCTTTCGGGCAAGGATATAGAGGTCGTAATCACTCACGGCACGGGCTACGGCGAGGGTTATTTCTCGTTCGTGAACGGTCAGTACACGTCGCAGGGCGGTACCCACCAGTCGGCGTTCCGTGAGGCGATAGCGAAGACGGTGAAAGAGTTTTACCACAAGGACTACGACCCGTCGGACGTGCGCACGTCGATTATCGCCGCCGTTTCGGTGCGTGTCGCCGAGCCGGTTTTCGAGTCGCAGACCAAAATCAAACTCGGCTCCAAGGAGGTCGAACCGGGCTTGTCGATGCGCCAGTTCGTCGGTGATTTCCTCGCGACCGAACTCGACAACTACCTGCACAAGCATCCCGATACGGCGCAGGCGATACAGCGCAAGATTGTCGAAAACGAGAAGGAGCGCAAGGCTATCTCGGGCGTGCAGAAGAAGGCGCGCGAGATGGCGAAAAAAGTGTCGCTCAATAACAAGAATTTGCGCGACTGCAAGATACATTTTACCGATAAAAGCAACCTCGCCGAACAGACGATGATATTCATCACCGAGGGTGATTCGGCGTCGGGTTCGATTACCAAGAGCCGCGACCCGCAGACGCAGGCCGTGTTCTCGCTGCGCGGAAAGCCGCTCAACAGCTTCGGAATGAAGAAGGTAATCGTATATCAGAACGAGGAGTTCAACTATTTGCAGGCGGCTCTGAATATCGACGAGGATATGGAGAATCTGCGCTACAACAAGGTGATTATCGCGACCGATGCCGATGTGGACGGTATGCACATACGCCTGCTGCTGATGACGTTCTTCCTGCAATTCTTCCCCGACGTGATTCGTCAGGGCCACCTCTATATCCTGCAGACGCCGCTGTTCCGCGTGCGCAACAAGAAGGAGACCCACTACTGCTATTCGGAGGAGGAGCGCGTGAAGGCTATCGCACGGTGCGGTGCGAGTGCCGAAATCACGCGATTCAAAGGTCTGGGAGAGATTTCGCCCGATGAGTTCTCGGAGTTCATCGGCGATAATATGCGTCTGGACAAGGTGCGCCTGACGAAGGACGACCCGATACTCGATTTGCTCACGTTCTACATGGGCAAGAATACATTCGACCGTCAGCAGTTCATCGTGAACAACCTGCGCATCGAGGAGGATTTGGTCGAGGAGGATTTGCGGATCGGATAGAAATTGGGAAGAGACGGAGCCGTTAAAATTCCTTAAAGACTTTAACGACCTTAAAATTGAGAAAAAATATGGCAGAAGATATAATCAAGGATGACGAACCTATCGCCGACGAAGATGTCGTGGCGAGCGAACCGGGCAAATACGACCGTCTGATGGCGGAAACGGGTGTGAAGAAACTTACGGGCATGTACAAGAACTGGTTTCTGGACTATGCCTCCTATGTGATTCTGGAG
>CAZESW010000095.1:0-6259 GCA_964514795.1 uncultured Alistipes sp. | reverse complement strand
ATCGCGCTTATCGACAACGAGATGCCGACCGTCGTAATCGCAATCAAGGACAACGTTTACGAGAAGACCGTAAGCAATATCCAGCAGGTAAAGGCGCGTAACGGCCGTGTGCTCGCAATCGTAACCGAGGGCGACGACATCGTTTCGAAGATTGCCGACTACATCATCGAAGTTCCGGAGATTTCGGAGTGCCTCACACCGCTGCTCACGTCGATTCCGTTGCAGCTGCTCGCCTACTATATCGCGGTGAACAAGGGCCGCAACGTAGACCAGCCGCGCAATCTTGCGAAGTCGGTAACGGTAGAATAAACATCGCACAGCCGTAAAACTCAACCCTTATGAAGAAGATTTCATTGGTGTTTCTGCTCCTGCTCGCCGCAACGGCGAGCGGATGGAGCAAGAACTACACCCTCTCGACCCCGAACTCGACGCTCGTGCTGACGGCGGACAAAGGCGAACCGCTCTACTTCCGCTATTACGGCACCAAGGCCTCGCTCGATGACGTATTCTCGTCGCACCGCTCGACCAAAGTACAGGCATTTCGGGCATTCGGCACGCACTGCTCGGAGCCGCACGCATGTCTTGTAAAGCATGCCGACGGCGACAATGCGACCAATCTCGTCGTGGACAATGTCGAGAAGAGCGAGGACGCAGCAATGAACCGGCTGACGGTTACGCTGAAGGACAAGGCGCATCCGTTCGTTCTCAAACTCCATTACGACGCATACAAGGATTGCGACATAATGAAGTTCTGGGCGGAATACATCAATGAAGGCAAAAAGCCGGTATCGCTTCAAAAATACATGTCGGCAGCGCTGCCGGTAAAGTCGCAGGACTGCTGGCTGCTGCATCTCGACGGCGACCACGGCAACGAGAATCACGAGAACATCGAGCCGCTCACCGAGGGAATCAAAATCATCTCGACGCAGGACGGAGGACGCCCGTCGGTACACAACAACGCTTCGTTCATGCTCGGCACGGACGGCAAAATCAGCGAAACCGAGGGTAACGTGATTGCCGGAACGCTCGCATGGACTGGAAATTTCCATATCGAGTTCGTGAACAACCGTATCAGCGGCCGCCCGATAATGATTTTCGCGGGTATCAACCCTACGGGAGCCGATTTCACGCTCGACGCCAGAAAGACGCTCACGACGCCTGAAATGATATTCACTTACAGCACCGAGGGCAAGGGAAAGGCTACGCGCAACCTGCACTATTGGGCACGACATCATCAGATTCTCGACGGCACGAAAGAGCGCGAAATACTGCTCAACTCGTGGGAGGGCGTGCGTCAGGACATCACGCAAACCAACATGAACGACATGATGAACGATTTCTCGCGACTTGGCGGCGAAATGTTCGTAATGGACGACGGCTGGTTCGGCAACAAGTATGTGCGCGACAACAGCGACAAGGGCGGTTTGGGCGACTGGCAGGTTTGCAAAGCCAAACTGCCGGAGGGAATCGGCAGTCTGATTGCGTACGCCAAGAGCAAAAGTTTGAAATTCGGCATCTGGATAGAGCCGGAGATGGTGAACAAGTTCAGCGAGACCTACGAGAAACATCCGAACTGGGTGTTGCGCCACGAAGCGTTCGAGCCTACATACGGACGCGGAAAGACGCAGATGCTGCTCGATTTGACGAATCCCGAGGTTCAGGATTTCGTTTTCGGCATAGTGGACAATCTGATGAAGGAGAATCCGGAGATAGAGTACATCAAATGGGACCACAACATGTGCATGTACAATGCTTCGTCGCTCTATCTGCCGAAAAGCCGGCAGTCCAATCTCTATGTCGAGCATCATCTCGCACTGCAATCTATACTGAAACGCATACGGGCGGCATATCCGAAACTCGTGATACAGTTGTGCGCTTCGGGCGGTTACCGCATGAACTACGGCTACCTGCCGTATTTTCAGGAGTTGTGGACGAGCGACCAGACCGATGCACTGCACCGAATCTATATCCAGTGGGGAGCGCTCGACTTCTACCCCGCCAATATTCTCGCGGCGCACGTATGTTCGACGCAGAACAAATACACGCAGCGTCGCATTCCCGTCAAGTTCCGTTTCGACGTGGCATCCATGTGCCGTCTGGGAATGGAGATGGTGCCTGCGGAACTCACCGAAGCGGAGCAGGCGTATGCCAAACGCGCGATAGCCGAATACAAGCGTCTGCGACCGGTAATCCAGCAGGGCGACCTCTACAAACTCGTATCGCCTTATGACGGAGAACGCGACTACGCATCGCTTATGTATGTAAACGAGTCGAAAGAGCATGCCGTGGCATTCGTATACCGCATGACATATTTCCGCCACATGCCGGAGAAGATAATCAAATTGCAGGGACTCGACCCAGAACGTAAATATCTGATTCGCGAGGTTGCGCCGGAGGTCGAGGGCAAACCGATTCATATCGACGGCAAAATCGTAAGCGGCCGTTTCCTTATGGAGGAGGGCATAGTGATACGCGAACTGACGACCGGCAGCAGTCGCAGAACTCCGTATAACGACATTCGCGACATGAACGACTACCGCAGTCATATAATAGAACTTATAGCACAATAAACAAGGCAACTTATACAATCTACAATGATTTCGAAATCGGAATTCAAGTGCAGTTCCGAGCGTATCGGGCAGGTTCCGAAGGACGGATTGAAAGACATCGCGTTCATCGGACGGAGCAACGTGGGCAAATCGTCGCTCATCAACATGCTGACCGGACACAAGGGACTGGCAAAGGTTTCGGGAACACCGGGTAAGACACGGCTTATCAACCACTTTCTGATAGACAAGGCATGGTATCTGGTCGATTTGCCGGGTTACGGCTATGCCCGCACGTCGAAGAGTCTGCGGAGCGGATTTTCGAAAATCATAACCGACTACGTATTCAAGTGCGAGAAGATGCACTTCCTGTTCGTGCTCGTCGATTCGCGGCTCGAACCCCAGCGCATAGACCTCGAATTCATCGAACTGCTGGGAATGCACGGAGTGCCTTTCGGAATAATATTCACCAAATGCGACAAACAGTCCAAAACCCAAACGCAACGCAGTGTCGCGGCATACACGAAAGTCCTGTCGGAGCAATGGGAAGAGATGCCTCCGATGTTCGTTTCGTCGAGCCAAAACGCAGTCGGGCGTGAGGAGATAACGGATTTCATCGAAAAAATACTAAAATAATTTAATTACTGCGAACCGTTTTCGAAACATAATCGTTATCTTCGCGGCACGAAAGTTTTCGATAAGCCGAGGGCAGAGGCCAAATTTATTTGAATTATGCCGAGGCGAGAAAACGAAGAAAGAGATTCAACAAAAACTCATAATCCAAATATTATGGCTATCCACAAAATCAAGTTTTTCACGGGGCGCAACTCCCGCTATCTCGCAGAGAAGATAGTAGCCGCCTACGGCACTACCCTCGGCGAGTGCGAATGCCTCGAATTCAGCGACGGAGAGTTCCAGCCGCGTTACAACGAATCCATCCGCGGATGCACGGTATTCGTTATCCAGTCCACGTTCCCGAATGCGGACAACCTGATGGAACTGCTGATGATGATTGACGCCGCACACCGCGCTTCGGCACACAAGGTCATCGCCGTGATTCCTTATTTCGGCTGGGCGCGTCAGGACCGCAAGGACCGTCCGCGTGTTCCTATCACGTCGAAACTCGTCGCCAACATGCTCGTTGCCGCAGGTGTAGACCGCGTAATGACGATGGACCTGCATGCCGACCAGATTCAGGGTTTCTTCGATGTTCCGGTAGACGCGCTGTATGCAAGCGGAATGTTCGTTCCGTACATTCAGAGCCTCAATATCGACAAACTCTCGATTGCCGCACCGGACATGGGAGGTGCCAAACGCGCCGGAAGTTATGCCAAACTGCTCGGAACACCTATCATCATCTCGCACAAGGAGCGTTCGAAACCGAATTTCGTCGGCAGCATGACCGCAATCGGCGAGGTAGAGGGTCGCAACATCCTTATCGTGGACGACATGATAGATACCGCGGGTACGATATGCATGGCCGCTAATATGCTTATGGAGCGTGGCGCGAACAGCGTCCGTGCAGCGATTACACACCCTGTCCTTTCGGGTTCGGCATACGAGCGCATCAACGACAGCGCACTGACCGAGATTATCGTTTCCGACACGATTCCGCTCAGACAGGACAAGGATTTAAGCAAATTCACGGTTCTGAGCTGTGCCAACATCTTCGCCGAGGTTATCGAGCGCGTACACAATTACAGAGAGATTTCGTCGATATTCTTCCATTAGAAATTATCATCCACAGCAAATCAAAAAAGCCGCCCGGATTACGGACGGCTTTTCATTTCGGTTAAAGTCTTAATATTATTTGAACGGCGAATCGGGCTCGCGCGACATGACGAGATAGAACATCTTGTCAAGGAATGCCGGAGCGAATTTCTTGACAAAATGCGTCGCACGTCCTTCGATTTCCATAAGGCACAGCCGTTTGCGCTTGGCTATACCCCTGGCGACAATCTTCGCGACCTGCTCCGGAGTCATCATCTTGCCCTCCTCGCGCGGAGTCGAGCCCTGCTGCGAGCCGTCGGCGACGAGAGCCGAGAAGCGGACGTTGGAAGCCGTAAAGCCCGGGCATGCTACCATGACGTGCAGATTCTTTTTCAGATTCTCGATACGGACTGTCTCCAAAAATCCAGTCATCGCGTATTTCGACGCCGAATATCCCGTACGGCCCGGAAGTCCGTGCAGACCCGCCACCGACGAGATGCCGACGAGCGAACCGTGCGACTTCTGCAAATAAGGGAGCGCGTATTTGGAGCAATAGACCGTACCCCAGAAGTTCACGTCCATCAGACGGTGCAGGACGCTTAAATCGACGTCGTCGAATATCGCACGCATGGATATTCCGGCATTGCATATAAGCACGTCTATTCCGCCGAACGCTTCGACTCCGCACTCTATCAACCGTTTGCAGTCATCCTGCTTCGTTACGTCGGTAGCGCAGCATACCGCTTCGCCGCCATTGGCACGGATTTGCGCCACCAAATCGTTAAGTTTCTGTTCGCTGCGTGCACCGAGCACGAGTTTGGCTCCCATTTCGGCATATACCTTCGCCATAGCCTCGCCGATTCCCGACGATGCACCGGTAATGACAACCGTTTTACCTTTCAATACGTTTTTCATATCTCCGTTTTGTTAAATTTCCATCTTGTCAAATCTCTATTTTCAGTCCGTCGTATGCCAGATGCACACCCGACGGCAACTGCCTGTCCGTCTCGGCATGAAGACCGATTTCGTGCGACATGTGGGTAAGGTATGCCGACGGCGGGCGGACCCTTTCAATAAGCGCCAGTGCATCATCGACCGAAAAATGCGAATCGTGCGGTTCGAACCGCAGTGCATTCACGACAAGCACCTTCACCCCGCGCAATTTTTCGACCTCCGAATCGGCTATATGTTTGAAATCGGTGAGGTATGCGACATCGCCTATGCGGTATCCCGTAACCTCGAACACCGAATGGCTTCCCGAAACGGGGATTATCTCCACCCCATTGACCGTAAAAGGTCGTGATACATCGAACTCGTGCAGCTCTATCTCCGGCACACCGCGATAACGTTTCGCGGCGAAGGCATAGTCGTAATCCTTGCGGACGCAGCAAGCCGTGTCGGGAGTAGCGTAGATATGCACGGTGTGTATAGCCGTCGGATAATCGACGAAATTCAGCGCACGGACATCGTCGATACCGCCGATATGGTCTTTGTGTTTGTGTGTCAGCAGAATCGCCGCGATATGGCTGACGTCGGCACGCAGCATCTGCTGCCTGAAATCGGGGCCTGCATCTATAACGAAACGCCGTCCGTCGCACTCTATCATCGCCGAGGTGCGCAACCTCGCATCGCGTGGGTCGGCAGAACGGCAGACCTTGCAGCGACAGCCTATTACGGGCACTCCCTGCGATGTTCCTGTTCCGAGAAAAGTCAGTGTCATACGCTGTTTACAATATCATATATAGCCGCAAATTGTAATTCTTAGCAACAAAGATACTATTTTTTGGAGATTAAATATTAAAGTCTTATTTTTGCAAGTGAATTATTTCATAGAATAGATTATGGCTTACAAAATTTCTGACTCGTGCGTTGCATGCGGAACATGTATCGACGAGTGCCCGGTAGAGGCAATCTCCGCCGGCGACATTTATGTTATCGACCCTGACAAGTGCATCGAATGCGGTGCCTGCGCAGGCGTATGTCCTTCGGAAGCTATTCACTTG
>CAZESW010000094.1:0-6295 GCA_964514795.1 uncultured Alistipes sp. | reverse complement strand
AACATTGCCAAGCGGGAGTATCCAAGGCGCAGCCAAAGATACGAATAAAAGTTTGATTTTGCTCGCTCGTTAAAGGCTTTAACGACCTTAGAGACTTTGACGTCTTTAAGGATTCCGCCATTTCCGTCGTCCGAAATTTGGTTCTGCCGACGTCTTGTGCTATATTTGCCGCCCGAATGAAGGGACTTTTTTACATACTTCTGTGCTGGGTTGCCGGCAATGCCGCAAGTTACTGCATCGGCAACTACATTTCGGGCAATATCATCGGAATGATTCTGATGTTCGCGGCTTTGCATTTCCGAATCTTCAATCCGGAGGAGGTGCGTCCCGCAGCGAAATTTTTGCTCGGCACGATGTCGCTGTTTTTCGTTCCGTTCGGCGTCGGACTCATGGTTTCATACCGCAGCATTCTCGACAATGCAGGCGCAATCGTAGTGGCAGGTCTTGTCAGCACGGTTGCGGTGCTTCTCGCGACGGGCTGGACATTCCAGATTCTCAACAAACGCAACCGCAAATGATACAACATATCATACATTCCGACCTCTTTCTGTTGACGGTGACGATAGGTTTTTATTGCGCGGGGTCGGCGATATTCCGCCGAACGAAAATAACGCTCCTGCATCCGGCACTGCTTACGTTCATTGCCATAATCGCCATACTCAAATGGTTCGGCATCGAATACGGACAATACCGTGAGGCTACGGGTATTCTCGATTTCGGGCTTGGACTGTCGGTCGTGGCACTCGGCTATCTGATGTACGAACAGACCGACCGCATAAAGGGACGGATACTGCCGATAGCCGTATCGACCGTCGTCGGATGTCTGACGGGAATATTCAGCGTCGTATATATCGCCATTGCATTCGGAGCCGACCGCGAGATAGTAACATCGATAGCCCCAAAATCGGTTACCGTTCCGATTGCCGTTTCGGTATCCGAACCTCTCGGCGGCATAGTCGCCGTAACATCGGTCGTCGTCTTCTGCGTCGGCATCTTCGGCAGCGTATGCGGCAACATGATATTGTCGCGATGCGGCGTAACCGACAAAATGGCGAAGGGTTTCGCACTCGGTTCCGCTGCTCACGGAATCGGAACCGCACGTGCAATCGAACTCGGAGCGATAGAGGGTGCGATGTCGGGACTTGCGATGGCACTTATGGGAATCGTCACGGCAATCGTACTGCCGATAATCGAGAAGTATTTATATTAAAGTCTTTAAGGACGTTCTGGTCTTTTTTGCTTCAAATCAAAAATTTTCATATTTTTGTCATGAACTAAACTTGTTTTTACATGAAACTTAGAAACTGTTTTGGATTTTATTACAATGTATTTCCCGTATTCCGACATGAAGATTTCGGTTTCTTTGAGGTGCTTTTCGGCATATTTCTTCTCCGGATTTTTGAAAATAGCCCGCTATTCACGGCAAACCCGAAAAAGAAATCTGCCCGAAAATCTCCCTCAAATAATCTCGAAATAAAATCCAAACAATTTCTTACCAAATATGAATATCCGGAACTGCGGGCGATTGCGCTACGCATCGAATCGGGCTACGCTTTGAGCGGCAACGAGTGCGAAAACATAGAGGACGGAGGTTCGTTTTAGCAAACAAAAGATATGACCATGAAACGATTTGCAATTTACGCAGCCGCAGTTCTGGTAACGGCTACAATGATATATTCGTGTGCCAAAGGTGAGGAATCGGGTATTATGCCGATTCGGAAAGAGTGCAAAATCGCATTCGCAGTCGATAATACCCGTACCGACTACGAACTGTCGGACGGTGGCGGAGTGAAGGTCGATTGGCAGGACGGGGACGTGATATACGTCGCCACCTCGGACGGAACATGGGGAAGCGGATATTCGAACGAATCGGTAAAGCCTAAGATATTCACCTACAATGCAGCCAGCGGCCTGTTCGAGGGCGAGGCGACGATTCCGGCAGGCGAATACACTTTCCGTGCGCAGTATGCCGATGCGAGCCAGCGCACATATCTGCTCTCCAAGTCGGCATCCAACAAACTGCTCGGCTCGCAGGTTCAGAACGGCACGGGCATCGGCCATCTGAAAAACTACGACTGCATGGTTGCCGAAACGACGGCGACCGTCAAAGGAAATACGACGGTGCCGACATTCCGGATGAAGCACATCTACTCGTTTGTCGATGTGGCGATTAAGAACGAAACCGGTAAAGAGATTGTGGCGACCGCTGTTTCTATGACGGCGGCGAATGCCCGACTGACGGGAATTTTCGGAATCTCGGATATCGGCGAAGCGAAAATAAATCCGAACTACTCGCAGACCGTTTCCGACAAGGTATCGCTTACACTCAACGGAGCGACGATAGCCGCAGGAGCGACTTTCAACGCATATATGGTCGTCGCACCGTTCAAAAACTACACGGGCGACATAGTTATCGAGGTCGCGACTTCCGCAGGAACTGCATACAGCATCACCAAATCCATAGCCGATTTCGGCATGGAGCGGTCGAAAATATACCGGACTACTATCGCACTGAATGCCTCCACCGAGGTCGGCGGCAGCATCGGCGGCGAAGGCAAGCCCGCCATAGACGGACGGACGGGCTGGGCGGAACTGCCGGAGTACAAAGAAAACACGAACTACATATACCATTTCCACTCCGCGGAAGATGCCGGCGGAAAAATCCGGCGCAACTATTCGATGTGTTTCGACAAGTCGAAGCGGGCTTCGCACTGGATAGCTTATCCGCTGCATTCGTGTTATCTGGGTTCCATATCCCGAAAAGACAATTTCGGCTACGACCCCGACATTCCGGAATCTTATCAGGCCTATATGAGTTCGTCGTATGTCGGCAATTACGACCGCGGCCACCAGCTGCCGAATGCCGATCGCAACTGCTCGCGTGCAATGGCCGACCAGACGTTCTACTCCACTAACATGACCCCGCAGGCAAGCCAGTTCAACCAAAAAGGTTGGGCGACGCTCGAAGGTCGCGTTCGCAGTTCCTACGTCTGCGCCGATACGCTCTATGTCGTAACGGGAGCGCATTTCGGAACCGACTGGGATTCGAGCATATCAAGTTCCACCACCGACCGCGAAGGAAAAGTTTGTCCGACGCCGACGCACTACTACAAGGTACTGCTCCGCACCAAAAGCGGAAATACGAGAAAGGCGGTTACAGCTTGCACCGCCTCGGAGTTGAAATGCGTATGTTTCCTCTACAAGCATGTGGCCAGTTTCTCATCGGTGACGGCGACCGATTTGTGTTCGGTAGCCGACATCGAGGAACTTACGGGATTCAAATTCTTTACCAACGTTCCGAATGCGCCGAAAGAGAGTTTCTCGGCATCTGAGTGGGGATTTTAGCGAATGGAATATCTCGACATAGTAGACGAAAACGCCGAACCGACCGGTGCGACGGTCGAACGCAGCGAAGCACACCGCCGCGGCATTCTCCACCGCACATCGCACGTATGGCTGTTGCGACGGCGCAACGGAGCCGTACAGATTCTGTTGCAGCTCCGCAGTATGGACAAGGAGTCTTGGGCGGGATGTTACGACATTTCGAGCGCGGGACATATTCCGGCAGGCGACGGATTCGCCGAATCGGCACTGCGCGAACTGCAAGAGGAGTTGGGCATCACGGCATCCGTCGAGGAGTTGATACCGTGCGGCGACCGGCGGTTCGTATTTCGGTACGAATATCGCGGCGAGGATTTCATCGACAATCAGATAAGCCGAGTTTTCGCACTTTGGCGCGACATCGACGAATGCGCAATCACCGTCCAGCAGTCGGAGGTTGATTCGGTGTTGTGGATGGATTTCGACGAATGCGTGCACAAGGTCGCGAACAACCTGTTCCGACACTGCATAGTCATGGAGGAACTCGACATGCTGCGCTCGATTATCGAAAACAATCAATGGCATTAAAGCCATAAAGAACACTCTGTCCCTAATACCCTTAGTCCCCCCTCGCGGCAAATATGCAGTTTGCCACTCTTTTTAGTGCCCTTAAAGTCTTTAATGTCCTTAGTGTCCTTAATGCTCTTGGTGTCCTTATTGTCCTTATTGTCCCTAAGGTCCCTAATGACATTCTCGTTCCCCGCCAATCCGCGCATGTTATCCAATAAAATATTGTACAATATTTTATTGGATATACTCTCTCTGAAACGCTCCTCCTGCCTATATAAAACAAACTCGGGCAAAACGACTTTGTGCCGTCTGTCCGAGTCTGTAATAGATGCAGAAAGATTATTTATTATGCGCTTCGAGACATGCAATTAGAAATTTATTTGCATAGATAAAATTATCTTTTTGCATCGGCAACGTTGCAATCTTTTTTTCTCCATGAAACAGATTGTTGCGATAGCGATAAATAATTGTAATTATAGTCGTCATTATGTCGAAAGAATTATTTCTTTCTCCTAACAAAACTTTCTGCACGAGTACAGGATTATCGTTATTTCTTAAATGCAATCCTGAAAATAGGTTATTCGTAGAACCTTTTGTTGTGTATCGGCATTGCAAATATTGTAGTGTTTCGCTAACAAGATTGGGTTCTAAATGTATATTATTTATATTGCTTTTATTCTTCCCAAAATCGCAACTAAACAATCTTGCTTCAAATAAGTTCCATAACATCATAAAATTTCGCACTTCTACATATTCTTCGCTGTCAATATTCGAAATGTGTAGATAATTGTTAATCCATTTTGAGGTTTCTAATATAGCCATAACAGTTTTTGTTTTAATGTATTGCGCTGTTTCTACATCTCAATACAAAGTTATAAATTATTTCGTTTATTTATTAAAGTCGTAACCTTCTATTTTTGAAGCATAATTTTGCCAATCTGTTGCAGATTTATATGCATCAACCGATATTGTAGGAACATATATTTTTGCTGCTGTTCCAAGTGCATATGTGTACAGTATCGGTGGCACTATAGGTCTGCAATAAATGTTTAGGTTGTAGCTACAATAGGAGAATGCATCACTATTGATTTGGGTAACTTTGGCGGGAATAGTAATGCTTGTTAATCTTTCACAATGTGAGAATACAGAACTACTTATTAAAGTAATGCTGTTGGGAATATTAATACTTTTCAGACTAGTGCAATACATGAATGCAGAACTACCGATTGAAGTAACGCTATCTGAAATAGTAACACTTGTCAAGTTTGTACAATAATAGAACGCCGTAGAAGCGATTGATTTAACTTTGTCAGGAATGGTAATTTTTGTCAGTCTAGTGCAATAGAAGAATGCGCCATAATCAATCGAGGTAACGCTGCTTGGAATATTAATACTTTTCAGGTTGGTGCAATTTTTGAATGCGTTTTCTCCGATTTTAGTTAGATTCTTATTAAAAACAATTCTGCCTATGCCGTTTTCGTAAGTGTTGGATACGATATTTGCACCGAAATAGGAAGTGTCTGGTGTAACGATACTACCGTCGGATGATATGTAACGAATTTCGTTATCAGGAATTTTTATATCGATACTTGTGATTGGCAAAATATGATTGCGGGAAATCGTAATAGATTTGCTTGTTGATTTGTCAATTACGAAAAGGCCTTCGGCACATTCTACAGTTATCTTAATTCCTTTCGATAGAGTCTGTGGCGCAATTGCGATATAAAACTCGGTCGGAACATTGGAAAGTTTTACGCCTTCGCCGCAGTCGAGAATAATCTCTTGTGTAGATTTACCATCCGAGGCGGAAGGATTACTATATGGAAACACCGAATAGTTTTCGTAATCAACAAGTGCTGCTCCTGCCAATTGTTCGTTGTTGTTACCCTTTATTTTAATAGAGTTGATTACTGTATTACCTGTGAATTGCAGTTTCAGCCATCCGCAAATATTTTTTAACGTGAATGAAGTATTGCTGCTTGCAGCAACCATAACGTTTGCTCCGACACCATAACTGTTTTTGGCATAATACTGTGTAGTCGGGATAACTACAGAAACCGCATTGTTCATTAAATCGAATGAATAATCCGTATTGTAAGGATAGATTACAATATTTTTATCGATTGCAGTTTCGCTTGACGAGCCACTGACTTTCGCAATTATTCCTTTCGTGTCGCCCGTATTGCCGACGAACTGATAGCATTCGTTGCCCGTAGTCTTGTAGAATACGGAAACTTGGTCGCCTTGTGTCCATACAGTTTTCCCATTGTCGAGTTGTACGCGCGAATCCTCCTCGTCCATCGAAACATATAGTTTCTCGGCTGCATCGCCGACAAATGCGGTCTCTTCGTAATTTGTGCAGGCTGCGAACATCGTCGCAACGGCTGCGAAAAGTAAAATTTTC
>CAZESW010000093.1:0-6346 GCA_964514795.1 uncultured Alistipes sp. | reverse complement strand
CCTAGGACCCCATGATTAACAGTCATGTGCTCTAACCGACTGAGCTATTCAGGCAATTTTAAGAACCAACGAAATCCGTTCGGGTTACCCCTCTTCGTTTTTCGTGGTGCAAATATACGGCTATTTTTTATTCCTGCAAAACTTTTGCAAGAAAATTACAAAAAAATGTAACTTTGTCGTGTCATGAGAACATTTATTACTTCGTTTTGCGCCATTGCCGCCCTGTTTTCGGGCATTTTGTCCGCCGATGCACAACAGCCGCTGCGGTTCGACGAGCTGTCGCACGACTTCGGCACCATTGCCGAGGACGGAGGTACGGTCGCGCATACCTTCCGATTCACCAACACCTCGTCCGAGCCGGTGGTAATCGTCAATGCCATAGCGTCGTGCGGTTGCACGAAGGCGGAGTTTTCGCGCAAACCCGTCAAACCCGACGGAACGGGCGAAATCATCATACGGTTCGACCCCATGAACTACCCGGGCATGTTCTCCCGCAAATTAACCATCTTCACCTCGGCAAGTCGCACGCCCGAGCATCTCACCATATCGGGCCGTGTAACGCCGCGTATAAAGACTATTGCCGAACGCTGCCCGCTGTCGGTCGGCAGAGGAGTGCGCATGGATGCCAATGCACACGCTTTCGGCTACATCGAACACGGCAACCGGGCTGGCAGCGAATTCGCCATTGTGAACACGTCCGACAGAGAGGTGTCGGTTCGCATAATTCCGACCGAGGAGAGCGGTCTGCTCGAAATCCGTTATCCCGAACGGCTCGCACCCCACGAGGAGGCATCGGTGAATTTCGCATACGCACCCGACTACGACTGTGGGATATACGGAACGCTGCACGATGTCATGGCAATCGAGATTGACGGCAAGCGTTCGGAATATCCGCTGACAATAAGCGCGATAGCCATAGACAACCGCGATATTTTCGCAGATAATGGCGAGCCGAAGATTGAATTGTCGGAAAATTTCATTAGATTTGAACCTTTGAAACGCAGCGACCGGCCGCAAACGAGGCGCATTACCATATATAATAGAGGTGAAGCCCCGCTGCATATACGGCGAATCGAAACGGTATACGGAATCGTTTCGGCGGCAGTCGATGGCGGCAAAGAGTGCGAAACCGTCGGCGTAGGCGGACACGCCGCGATTACCGTAGCGATTAATCCGCAGGAGCGTTCGTTCGGCCCGCTGACCGACCGCGTGAGGATAATTACCGACGACCCGCACTCGCCGATGTGCAACGTGAGGGTGTCGGCACTGATAGAGCATTAGTCCGAACGGATAATGCGCACGAAAAAAATTAGAACAACACAAACGGAGGAGACCTCTATGTATGAAATAAAGGAGAAGCGAGTGCTTGCCGAGGGAATCTATCTTACCCGCGTTCATGCACCCCGAATAGCGAACTCCGCCCTTCCGGGGCAGTTCGTCATTGTACGCGCCGACGAAGCGGGCGAGCGCACGCCGCTGACAATCGCCGATTACGACCGCAACGACGGTACGATAACTTTGGTTACGCAGGCTTTGGGCGTCTCGACGCGCAAAATCGTGGCGAAGGAGGTCGGCGAGTCGTTCGCCGACGTGGCGGGACCGCTCGGACGTCCGTCGGATTTCGTCAGAATGTCCGCCGAGGAGCTGCAAAGCACACGGTTCGTATTCATCGGCGGCGGTGTAGGCACTGCGCCCGTATATCCGCAGGTCAAATGGCTGCACGAACACGGTATCGAGGCGGACGTAATCGTCGGAGCCAAGACCGAAAAGATGCTCATCTACACCGAGGAGATGGCGAAAGTCGCCGCGAATCTTTATATCGCGACCGACGACGGCTCGAAAGGGTTCCACGGTCTGGTGACGACGCTGCTCGAAGAGTTGGTTACGGCCCGCGGCGAGCGCTACGACATGTGCGTAGCGATAGGCCCGATGATAATGATGAAATTCGTCGAACTGACGACCCGCAAACTCGACATGCCGTGCACCGTATCGCTGAACGCGCTGATGGTGGACGGAACGGGAATGTGCGGCGCATGTCGCGTAACGGTCGGAGGCAAAACCCGTTTCACATGCGTGGACGGGCCGGAATTCGACGCCCACGAGGTCGATTTCGACGAGGCGATGCGCCGTCAGGGCATGTATCGCACGCAGGAGCAGCGTGCGCTCGCAATAGCCCGCGAACGAGAGGCGGGACACAAGTGTAACATTGGATTGGACAAATAGCGATATGGCGAACAAGATACCGCGCGTGCCGGTGCGCGAACAGAATCCGGCAGCAAGAGCAGCCAATTTCGAGGAGGTCTGCTACGGCTACGATGCCGACGAAGCGATGCTCGAAGCGTCGCGATGCCTCAACTGCAAGAATCCGCGCTGTGTCGCGGCATGTCCGGTCGGCGTCAAGATTCCGCAGTTCATCGAGCGTCTCAAATCGGGCGACACGGCAGGTGCCGCCGAGGTAATCGCCGCCGATTCGTCGCTGCCGAGCATCTGCGGCCGCGTATGCCCGCAGGAGACTCAGTGCGAGGGGTCGTGCATCCTAGGAATCAAGGGCGAAGCCGTCGCCATCGGCAAACTCGAACGTTTCGTCGGCGACTGGCAGCTCGCCAACGGCCATGCGCAGACATCGGCAATCAGCAAGAACGGTCGCCGTGTAGCCGTCGTAGGCAGCGGACCGTCGTCGCTCGCATGCGCAAGCGACCTTGCGAAAGCGGGTTACGACGTAACGGTATTCGAGGCTCTGCACGAACTGGGCGGAGTGCTCGTCTACGGAATCCCCGAATTCCGACTGCCGAAGCGCACCATCGTCGCAGCCGAAATAGACGCGGTACGGCAGTTGGGCGTCAAATTCGAGACCGACGTAATCGTCGGCCGCACCGTAACCGTCGATTCGCTGATGGACGACGAGGGCTACGATGCTGTATTCATCGGTTCGGGAGCGGGACTGCCAAAATTCATGGGCATCGAGGGCGAAAACCTCAACGGCGTATTCTCCGCCAACGAATTCCTTACCCGAGCGAACCTGATGCGTGCATACGACGAATCGTCCGACACGCCGATATATACGGGCGAACGTGTCGTAGTAGTCGGCGGCGGCAACGTCGCGATGGATGCCGTGCGCACCGCACGACGCCTCGGTGCCAAGGCGACGATAGTCTACCGGCGCAGCGAGAAAGAGTTGCCCGCACGCGCCGAGGAGGTGCACCACGCAATGGAGGAGGGCATCGAATTCCGCATGCTCACCAACCCCGTGCGCATAATCGGCGACGAAAAGGGCTGGGTGCACGGCATAGAGTGTGTACGCATGGAGTTGGGCGAACCCGATGCAAGCGGCCGCCGGTCGCCGGTCGAGGTCGCAGGCTCGGAGTTCACGATAGATTGCGATGTAGTGATAATGGCGCTCGGCACATCGCCGAATCCGCTTATCGCATCGACGACGGACGGTCTGGACACCAACCGCCGTGGATGTATCGTCGCCGATGACGCGGGACGCACGTCGCGCGAGGGTGTTTTCGCGGGAGGCGATACGGTAACGGGAGCGGCGACGGTGATTCTCGCAATGGGTGCGGGACGCCGTGCGGCAGCAGCAATCGACGAGTATTTAAAAAAATCATAAAGAAACTATGGGAAATCTGACATTCACTATGATTAAGCCCGATGCCGTTCGGGCGCACAAGGAGGCCGCAATCCTCAAACATCTGACCGACGCGGGATTCCGTATCGTCGCGCTTCGCATGCGCAAAATGTCGCGCGAGGAGGCGGAGAGGTTCTACGCCGTACACAGCGACAAACCGTTTTTCGGTACGCTCGTCGAGTTCATGACCTCTGGTCCGATTGTCGCTGCCGTGCTCGAAAAGGAGAACGCCGTGCCGGAACTCCGCAAGACCGTCGGAGCGACCGACCCTGCCGAAGCTGCCGAGGGAACGGTGCGCCGTCTGTTCGGAACCAACAAGACGATGAATGCCATCCACGCATCGGACAGCGACGAGAATGCCCGCTACGAATGGGCAATCCACTTCGCGGACGACGATTTGATGTTGTAAAGAGTCATTCGTATACCGATTTCGGTCGAATACGCAATTTTTATAGCCCGAACTCCGTTTACGGTATGAAGATTGTACTTAAATCCGGCAACTGCGGTGATACAACTGCAAGCCGCAGTGAGGTTTCTTCATTTATTTAAGTTTGGGTTAGTAGTTTTAGGGACGCAAGTCCCGAGGTAGGCGGCAATCGTGACGATTCCCGCCTATTTTTTCGCCATTCCACATAAGTTCTTAAAGTCTTTAAGGACGTTAAGGTCTTTTTCAAAAACATACTCCGCGCAGCGTGTTGTGGTTCGGATTTTGCGAAGGACGGACGATACAAAACATTACGACTATGACGACATCTGCTGTACAAACATTCGCGCTCAAACCGCTGCCGTACGACTATGCGGCACTCGCGCCGGAGATTTCGGAAGAGACACTCCGCTATCACCACGACAAACACACCGCGGCATACGTTGCCAAACTCAACGAACTCGTCGCCGGAACATCGTTCGCCGAAAAATCGCTCGAAGAGATTATCCGCACTGCCGACGGCGCGATATTCAACAACGCCGCGCAGGTCTGGAACCACAATTTCTACTTCGAGTCGCTCACCCCGAATCCGCAGCCGAGACCGACGGGTGCACTGATGAAGGCGATAGACCGTTCGTTCGGCTCGTTTCAGGGGCTGAAAGAGCACATCGCCAGGCACTGCGCCGCACTTTTCGGTTCGGGCTCGGTATGGCTCATCCGCGACCAACACGGCTCGCTCGCCATCATGGACGGTTACAATGCCGACAATCCGCTGCGCCATTCGCTTACGCCGCTGCTCTGTCTCGACGTCTGGGAGCACGCCTACTACATCGACTACCGCAATGTCCGCGCCGATGCCGTGAACGCGCACTGGAACAGAATAGACTGGTGCAAGGTCGAAGACCGTTTCAGCCGCAAATAGAGCAAAACATAAAGTGCCGAAACCTTGTGTTTCGGCACTTTGTGCTGTAAAGGGCTTTAAAGCCCTTAAAGTCGTTAGAGACCTAAAAAACAGAGGTGCATCAGAACAGGTAAGATGCAAGGCGTTGAGATTTTCGGCGAAGGAGTTTACCCGACGTAAATGACCGAGCTGAAATATCGAAAACAACGCCGCAGATTGCCTGTTATCACACACCGTGGCGCGTCGTTATTTTTCCGGCTCGGCTACACCTTTGAGCTTGATGAACGGAAGATTCTCCTTCGCCCACTTGCTTACCTCGCTGAAACGGTCGCAGCACATCGCATCGCTGCCGAGGGCCGCTCCGAGGAAGAAATCCTCGACGGTGCTGCCCGGCCACAGCGAAACAATCATGCCGAGTTTGTGGGCGAGCTTGATGGTATGACGGGTCGTACCGTCCATCTTGCAACCTACGCGCTTGATACCCATATCGTAAGCCTCCATCAGAATCTCCGGCGAGCAAGGCTTGCTTTTGAGCATCATCAGAATGGCATCCGGATGCAGGCGCTTCATGGTCGAGAGGGCGCGCTTGTCGAACGACGTGAAGAGGTATTCGGACGAAGCCGGCTTCTTCGCCATCGCCATGGTATAGAGCTTCTCGCACAGGTCGTCGAGCATAGCCTGCGTATAGAGGGTCGGAATGGTCTTGATTTCGAACTCTACATACATTCCCTCCTTGTCGGCGAGGAAGTCTACAAGTTCCTGACACATAGCCAGAGGCTGACCGCCTTTGGTCTTGATTTTCTTGCACTCCTTGGTCGTCAGATCCTCGGTTTGAAGGTCTACGCCGCAGGTACGGTAGAGCGATTCGTCATGGCTGAGAATCAAATCGCCGTCCTTCGTCAGACGGACGTCGGTCTCGTATCCGCGCGCACCGGCCTTGTAGCTCTCGCGGAATGCGTACATCGTATTCTCGTTGTCGGGATACTCGAAACGGCTTCCGCGGTGAGCGAAGAACTGAATCACATGATTCTTTTCGAGTTGTGCGAATGCGAATTCCGACACACCGAGTGCGGCAACGGCACACAATGCGGCTTTAAGAACAAATTTTTTCATCGGTTTCAATTATTATTAAGGTTTAAGTGTTTTTTCCACTCCAAAGGTAGGGTTTTTCGCGAGAATAAAAAAATCATATTTAACTTTTATCCTCCGGACGGATCTATTTAACAGAATTTGTTTACCTTTGAAAAAAATATCGCGATATGAAAAAAATCATTTTGGCCATCATGGCAATTTTCGCTTCGGCAACGCTCCTCGCAGCCCCGTCGTGCAGATTGTCGGGATTCCCCGTAACCAAGAAGACCAACAAACCGGTCATCGGCGCACTCGTAAC
>CAZESW010000092.1:0-6393 GCA_964514795.1 uncultured Alistipes sp. | reverse complement strand
GAATAAGGCACCTTGTAGTCGTATATCTTGCCGAGCGACAGTTCGATGGTGCGGGTGGTTACGTTATCGAGAAACGCACGGTCGTGCGAAATCAGCAGCACGGCACCGTTGTAGTTGCGCAAATACTCTTCGAGCCACTGTATCGACTCGATGTCGAGGTGGTTGGTCGGCTCGTCGAGCAGAAATATCGACGGGCGGCGCAGCAGAAGTTTCGCCAACTCGATACGCATACGCCAACCGCCCGAAAACTGGCTCGTCGGCTTCTGGAAATCCTCGCGGCGGAATCCGAGTCCGAGCAGTGTCTTTTCAATATCCGCATCGCGGGTATCGCCGCCGAGAATGTGATAGCGGTCGTTCTCCTCGTTGAGCCGGTGAAGCAGCGATTCGTACTCCGCCGATTCGTAGTCGGTGCGCTCGGAAATCTGCTTCGTCAGCGATTCTATCTCCGCCTCGATACGCAGAACCTCGTCGAAAGCCTTCTCGGTTTCGTCGAGCAGCGTCGTAGTGTCGGCGACCTTCATCTGCTGCGGCAAGTAGCCTATCGTGCATTCGCCGTTGCGGGTTACCGCGCCCGATGTAGGGATTTGTTCGCCGACGATAAGTTTGAGTATCGTCGTTTTGCCCGCACCGTTCTTGCCGACCAGACCGATACGGTCCTTAGGATTGATGAGGAACGAAATCTGGTCGAACAGCGTCCAGCCTCCGTAACTTACGGAGAGATTGTCTATCGAAATCATCGTGCTTCGAGCATTTTTACAATTTCAGCCTTCGGGTCGGCTGCACCGAATACCGACGAACCCGCCACGAGGACATCGGCTCCGGCATCGAAAATCGCCCCTGCGTTGGCCGCCGAGATTCCGCCGTCCACCTCGATATGGCATTTCGAACCGCAGGCGTCCGCCATACGGCGCAGTTCGGCGATACGGTCTATCGACGCTTCGATAAACGACTGTCCGCCGAAACCCGGTTCAACGCTCATTACGAGCACCAAATCCAATTCGGGCAGCCACTTTTCCAGTACCCTGACGTCGGTAGCCGGCTTGATGCTTATGCCGACCTTCGCACCTGCGGAGCGTATCGCGTCGATACATGCCGCGATGTCGTCGGTCGCTTCATAATGAATCGTCACTATATCCGCACCCGCTTCGGCGAAACGCTTGACGTAGCGAATCGGGTCGGTAATCATCAGATGGACGTCGAGCACCTTGTTCGTTGCGCTGCGCACCGATTTAAGCACCGGAAATCCGAACGAAATATTCGGCACGAACACCCCGTCCATGACGTCGAAGTGTATCCAGTCGGCCTGCGATTCATTGAGCATTGCGACGTCGCGTCCGAGATTCGCGAAATCGGCCGCAAGTATTGATGGCGATATGATTTTAATCATTGTTTTCTGTTTTGATGCAAAGATAATAAAAAAGTCGTTAAGGGCTTTAAGTCATTAAAGACTTTAAGGATTATTTCAGTGTCAGCACGAATCCGGCGATGCCGTCCGATTCGCCGGTACGCACGAATCCGCACGATTCGAACAGCCGAAGGCTCGCCGCATTGTCGGCGGCGACAGATGCCCGAAGGACCGACATTCTCAAATTCCGTGCATATTCCGCCAGCGTCCGCAGAGCATCGGCGGCATAACCCTTGCGGCGGTCTGTCGTATCGTAAACGAGGATACCGACGGATGCCGAGAAACCGTCGTAATCGAACAGGTCTATCGCCCCGACACTCCTGCCGTCGGGAGCGTCTATCATGAAACGCTGTTGCTCCGTTACGGCGATGTCGTACTGCTGATTCCGCACGAATGCGGCAATATCCTCGCGGGTGAAGACTTTCTCGGCATCGCCGAAACGGCGGACTGCCGAATCGTTCTCCCACAAAAGAATAGTGTCGATGTCTTTCGACCCGACACTACGCAGACTGCATTTTTCGCCGTGGAGCAGCATCCCCTACAATCCGATTACCTGATTGCGGATAAGCATCGCCACACCCCACGCCGGAGCGTTGTCGCTCATCTTCGACACACGGAATTTCGTGTCCTTATATACGAGGCTCAGCGAATATTTGTTGGTCGCCGATTTGAGCGGCAGCATGATATAGTCGCCCGCCGCGGCGAGATTTCCGCCGACGATGACCGTTTCCGGATTGAATATGTTGATAAGGAACGCCACAGCCTTTCCCGCCTTTTCGCCAGCCTCCTCGATAAGTTCAATCGAAAGGTTGTCGTCGTTGCGGGCGGCAGCGATGATGTCGTTGATATGAATCTGTTCGTTGTTCTCGTATCTCGTGCGCAGAATCGTATTGGCTCCGCCCTTGACGAGCTCGCGCATCTTCTCCTCGATTGCGATACCCGAGATTTCGGTTTCGAGACATCCCTTTTTGCCGCAGAAGCAGATTTTCTCGTTGTCGAACAACGGAATGTGGCCGAACTCTCCCGCGAAACCGCTCTTGCCGTAGTAGAGTTTGCCGTCGGCGACGATACCGATTGCCACACCGAGTCCGAGGTGGAGATATATGACGTTGCTCTCGTCTTTCGACTTGCCGCAGGTATACTCGGCATAGCATCGCGAACGGGTATCGTTCTCGACGAGCACGCGGATGCCGATGCGCTTCTCGACTATGTCGTGGAGCGACTCCTCGATATTGGTAAAGTACTTGTACGAACGTCCCTGCTGGGTATTCACACGGCCGACTATGCAAATTCCGATACCGAGAATCTTGTTCTTCTCGATGCCGCAGGTGTCGATGAAGTGCTCGATATTGGAGCAGATTTTTTCAAGACACTGCGAACGGTCTGTCAGTTCGAACGTGTCGTCAATGACTTCCTTTATGATATTGTTCTGCAAATCGGTGATGACATAGGTCATGCGGTCGCGGCCGACGTTGATACCGGCGAAATAGATGGTCGAATTGGTGAGTCCGAACACATTCGGACGTCTTCCGCCCGGAGTCTCGACCTTGCCCAAATCGTTCACGATTCCCTCATCGACAAGTTCCTGAACGAGTTTGGTAATCGTAGGTACGCTTATTCTCAACTCTTTCGTAAGTTCGGCGAGCGTCGATTCGCCGTTTACAGCCATGTAGGCAATGATGCTTCGCTTGATAACGTTGTTCTTGTGCGAAAGTCCCTTGCTCTCAGTTGCCTGATTATTAAAAAAATCTATAAGTGAACTCATGGTCGAATTTACTTTTAACATCTTTTTGCAGGACAAAAATAGCAAAAATTTTAACACGCCGCAAGATTTTATTTAAATTTTTACAAAATATACACAAATTATTAATAAATGATGTATATCCGATTTCCGCCAGAAAATAAACGGCGGAGCAAGCGCAAATTTACGCTCGCTCCGCCGGATGTCGGAAACCTCTGAAAATTACAGATTCGCCTTCGACTCTACCGCAACATTGGCATCGGTCTTCTTGACGAGACCCTGCAATACGTTGCCCGGGCCGAGTTCCGTGAAATCGGCGAAACCGTCGGCAATCATGTTGCGGACGATGTATGTCCAGCGCACCGGAGCGGTAAGCTGGGCGATAAGGTTGCTCTTTATCTCCTCAGGGTCGGTATGCGGTTTGGCATCGACGTTCTGATAAATCGGGCATTTCGGAGCACGGAAAGGAGCCTCGGCGATAGCCTGTTCCAACTCCTTGCGCGCAGGCTCCATCAGCGGCGAGTGGAACGCTCCGCCGACAGGCAGAACGAGTGCACGGCGCGCACCGGCCTCTTTGAGTTTCGCACAAGCGTCATTTACGGCTTCGAGGCTGCCCGAAATAACGAGCTGACCCGGGCAGTTGTAGTTGGCTGCAACGACTACGCCGTCGATACCTGCGCATACATCCTCGATGGTCTTGTCGTCGAGACCTATGATTGCCGCCATCGTTCCCGGCTGCATTTCGCAAGCCTTCTGCATTGCCTCGGCACGCTTGGCGACCAGACGCAGACCGTCTTCGAACGACAGTGCGCCCGCCGCGACGAGAGCCGAAAATTCGCCGAGCGAGTGTCCCGCCGTAGCATCAGGCTCGATGCCGAGCGACTGGGCGAGAATAACCGAATGGAGGAATACTGCCGGCTGGGTTACCTTGGTCTGTTTCAGTTCCTCGGCGGTGCCGTTGAACATGATTTCAGTGATATTGAAACCGAGAATCTCGTTCGCTTTTTCGAATAGTTCCTTCGCTTTCGGAACATTGTCGTACAGGTCTTTGCCCATACCGCTGAATTGTGCTCCCTGACCCGGGAAAACATAGGCTTTTTTCATAATCGTAAAATTTTACTGTTTCTGAAAAACTGTTTTGAAAATTTTTGCAAAGATAACGGTTTAATGGATATTTTTATATCTTTGTTTCCAAAATCGTTTTTATGGACAATAATTTGGTATTCGGAATACGTCCCGTGGCAGAGGCCGTCGAATCGGGAAAACAGATAGAGAAGATATATATCCGCAAAGGTGCGGAGGGTCAGCTGATGAACGACCTGCGCGATTTGTGCATCCGCCACCGTCTGCGCATTCAGGAAGTGCCGGTCGAGAAACTCAACCGCCTGACCAAAGGCAATCATCAGGGCATCGTCGCCCAGATTGCCGCAATAGAATATGTCGGAGTGCAGGATATACTCGACCGTGTGCCCGAGGACGAAACACCGCTTATCGTGATGTTCGACGGAGTAACCGACGTGCGCAATTTCGGCGGTATCGCCCGTTCGGCGGAGTGTGCCGGAGCGCACGGCATAATCACCTCGCTGAAAAGTTCGGCACCTGTCAATTCCGAGGCGATGAAGGCGTCGGCAGGAGCGCTTAACCGCATTCCCGTATGCCGCGTGGGTTCGATACGCAATACTATAAAGGCTTTGCAGACCGAAGGATTCCAGATTGTCGCCGCTACCGAGCACAGCCGCAAACTGATGTACGACGCCGACTTCCGCAAACCGACCGTAATCGTCATGGGCTCGGAGGACAACGGCATTTCGAAGGAGGTGCTGAAACTCTGCGACGAGCAACTGGCGATTCCGCTTATCGGAGCAATCGAATCGCTCAACGTTTCGGCGGCCGCAGCAATCATGCTGTTCGAGGTCGTACGACAGAGAATCGGGGATTGATGATTTTAAAGACATTAAAGTCGTTAATGACTTTAACGACAGCGGACAGCAGCGAGAAAACCGTAACGGCAGACGGCATTGGCGAAATCCGTTTGGTATGCAGTCGGCGGAACAGAAGGATTTCGCTGTCGGTGCGTCCGTCGGGTGAAGTCAGGCTGAGTTATCCGTTCGGCATTCCGGAGCGGCAGGCATTGGCATTTCTCGAAAGCCGAACCGGCTGGGTTTTGCAGGCGAAGAAACGGATGTCGGAACGGAAAGCGGATGTCCGCACCTATACTCCCGACGAAATAGAGGAGTTGCGCCGAAAGGCAAAGGCGACATTGCCTGCAAAGGTCGAATATTTCGCACGACGGTTCGGATTCTCGTACGGCAAGGTTACGATTCGGGCGGCACGGACCAAATGGGGATGCTGTACGAGCCGCAACAACATATCGCTGTCGCTGTTTCTGATGACGCTGCCCGAACATTTGCAGGATTATGTAATCATTCACGAACTCTGCCACACCGTCCACCACGACCACTCGGCACGTTTCCATGCACTCGCCGACAGATGTCTCGGCGGACGCGAAAAGGAGTTGCAGCGCGAACTGCGCACTTACCATACGATGTAGGATGAATATACGCAAAACCGTTACAACGGACATACCGACAATAATGAAGATTATCGGCGACGCACAGAGATATCTGCATTCATGCGGAGTGGATCAGTGGCAGGAGGGCTATCCTACCGCCGCAACAATCGCCGAGGACATAGAGAACGGAAACTCTTATGCAGTCATCTATGACGGTGAGATTGCAGGCACAGTCGCCGTTTCGTTCGACGGCGAGCCCAACTATGCCGAGATACGCAACGGTGAATGGATGAACGCCGAACCATATGCTGTGATACACCGTATCGCAGTAAGCGACAGATACAGAAATCGAGGAGTTGCGACAGAGATAATGCTTTTTGCCGAACAGATGTGCAGAACACACGGAATCTGCAACATCCGGATAGATACTCACGCCGACAACCTGTCTATGCAGCGGTTACTGGCAAAATCGGGTTACGAATATTGTGGCGAAATCACGATTAAGTCGTCAGGCGCACCCCGCAACGCATATATGAAAATTATGTAAAACCGATTCCCGAAGACCGTCAGAACAACTTTTTCTTCGAGGTCGTTACGACGAAATCTTTAAGATAGAACGGCTCGAAATACGCCGTATCGACGAAATCGCCTGCTACGAACGCACGTTCCGCCAGCACAGCCATTCCGCGAACCGACGGCACGACATCTGCAAGAACGGCATCGGCGAGCACTCCC
>CAZESW010000091.1:0-6405 GCA_964514795.1 uncultured Alistipes sp. | reverse complement strand
TTTCCAGGTACCTGCGACAGCCTCTTCGTTGGCAGCGGTGAGGGAAATGGTGCTGATAGCGGCCGAACCCTCGGCGATAACTACCGGCAGACAGACGATACCGCAAGCAGCGTTCATCTCAACCTCGGCAACAGCCTTGTTCTCTTCTTCCTCAACAGCATTCACGGTGTCGGTGTAACCGTACAGCACGAAAGCAGCTGCATCGTAACCGCCGGCAACGTAATTCTGCGTATCCGGAACGGTAACTTCATCTCCCGCAGCGTAAGCCTCGAACGGGGAAACGACCTTCAACGGAGCGTTTACGTTCTTAACCTCGAACGTTGCGACAGCCTCGCCACCTGCAACGAGTGCGGAAGACTCGGCACCATTAACGGCAATGGTAGCGCCCTCGCTCCAAAGGATGCCTTCGTTAGCGATAGTCGCCGTAACCGATACGGTAACATCGACCTTGCCACCCGGAGTTTCCGGACCGTCGGCCGGAGTCTTGGTGTCGCAACTTACGGCTAACATGCTTAATGCCAAGCCGATAAATAAGTAGATTTTTTTCATTATTAATATGTTTTAGGTAAAAATATAATATTTCCGATTTCAAAGTTAAAAATAAATTTTTAATTAGAGCCTATTTCGCGCGATTTTTCTGATAAAAAACATAATTAAAGCCCTTAAAGGCCCTAAGGCCCCTAAGGAAAAACGGCTTTTACTGGAACGGGAATGTCAGCGTTCGCGCTTGAATTCGCCCGGAGTTTTGCCGGTTATGCGCTTGAAGTACTGCCCCATGAACGACGGGTTAGGAAAGTTCAGGTATATCGAAATCTGCTGGATGCTCATATCCGAATAGCGCAGCAGGTTCTTGATTTCGAGAACCACGACGTTGTCAATCCACTGGTGGACGGATTTGCCCGTGAAATTGCGGACGACGCGGGAGAGGTGTTTCGAGGTAAGATTCATCTTCTCGGCGTAGAATTCGACGCTGCGTTCGGTGCGGAAATTCTCCGCCAGCAGTTTCATAAGACGCTCGAAATATTCGGCGCTGCGGTCTTTCACTCCGAGCGACGGCTGCGGTTCGTGGAGCGAAATCGCCTCGCAGATACGGTAGATGAAGGAGCAGAGGGTGTGGCCGATTATCAGGTTGCCGAACCGCGTTACGGGACGCCCGCCGAATTCGGCGTAGAACTCGCTGAACGCCCTGGTTATGCCCGCGATATGCGGGTCGGAAACCCGCAGCGTGATGTCGTTGTGGATGGACGAAAGCATCGGCATGACGAACTGGATGTCGATATTCTGCTCGACCACGAAATTGCCGTCGAAAGCGAGCATGTAGAGTTCGCAATCGCGGCTCGAATAAAATTCGAGAACCGTCGCCGGAGAGACGAACATCATGTTCTTTTCGAGCCGATGCTCGGCGAGACGCGACGAAAACGAAATCTCGCCGCGGGTGCATATCAGCGCGATAAAGGCATTGACACGGCACGGATATTTCAGCACCTTGTCCACGATGTCGTCGGCGAGGTTCATATGGGCGACGACAGCCCCGTTGCACTCCATGAATTCGACGCCTGCGAATTTACGCTTTATATCATCGATTCTATATTGAAAAAACGCATTATTTCCCATAAACGACATATTTTCGGCAAATATAGCACTAATTTCGGTACATTATCACCCGAATCGAACAAAATGCGTGTTTTCGGACAGAAGACAACAAAATTACGAAGGTCGGAAGAAGCGAAAAATGCGGTCCGATTTGTGGATTGCAATCAATATATCGGGCAGGAGCCTTATATACCCGAAAAATTATTATCTTTGCAGATATATTGCAACGGAAATGAAAAAATTACACGAAATTCTGACAATTCTGGCACTGTGCCTTTCGGCAGCGACGGCTTACGGACAGGAGAGTCCGGTACGCTGGAAAGGGTCTGTCGAGGATAATGGCGGCGGACGCTACACGCTGACAATGACGGCGGACATAGCCGAGGGATGGCACATGTACGACCTCGGACCATACGAGGGAGGACCGAATGCCACGACGATAACATTCACTGCGGCGGACGGGGTCGCGCTCGACGGCGGACTGGTGCAGAAGACGAAACCGACGCGGGTATTCGACCGTATGTTCGAGATGGAAATCGGATATTTCGAACATAAAGCCGTATTCGAGCAGGCTGTTACGCTCTCAGTTCCGACGGCTGTCGTAAAGGCGGAAATAGAATACATGGTATGCGACGACCGCAACTGCATTCCGCCGACGGAAGCGGAACTGACGTTCGATATTGCGCCTGCGACCGCAGATGTGGCTGCCGATTCGCAAAACGGGCAAACTGAGTCTGTTGCGGCGGCAAAAAATGCGGAATCGGACGGCGGTTCGATGTGGGGGCTGATTATCGAAGCGATTCTGTGGGGATTCGCAGCACTGCTCACGCCGTGCGTATTCCCGATGGTGCCGATGACGGTTTCGTTCTTCATGAAGGGCAGTTCGTCGCCCGCAAAGGGACGGCTTAACGCTTCGCTGTACGGATTCTTCATCATCGCCCTCTACACGCTGCCGATAGCCGCGATAATCATCATCACGCGCATTCTCGGCGGAGATGCCGTAACTGCCGACATATTCAATTTCCTCGCGACGCACTGGCTTCCGAACCTGATATTCTTCGCCGTATTCATGATTTTCGCCGCTTCGTTCTTCGGAGCGTTCGAAATCACGATGCCGAGCAGCCTCGTAAACAAGAGCGACGCCAAATCGGACAAGGGCGGAATCGGCGGAATTTTCTTCATGGCACTGACGCTCGTGCTCGTATCGTTCTCGTGCACGGGACCTATCGTCGGTTCGGTGCTTATCAAATCGACTGCGGGAGAGTTCTGGAATCCGATTATAACGATGTTCGCATTCTCGGCGGCATTCGCACTGCCGTTCACGCTGTTCGCGTTCTTCCCGTCGATGCTCAAACGCCTGCCCAAGAGCGGCGGATGGCTCAATTCGGTGAAGGTCGTATTAGGATTCATCGAGGTCGCGCTCGGATTCAAATTCCTGAGCGTCGCCGACCAGACATACCATTGGGGACTGCTCGACCGCGAGGTATATCTCGCGATATGGATTGCCGTATTCGCGCTTCTGGGACTTTACCTGCTCGGCAAAATAAAGTTCGCGCACGACAGCGACCTGCCGTATATCGGTGTCGGACGGCTCGCACTGGCAATCGCCGTTTTCAGTTTCGTGGTCTATCTTATCCCCGGCATGTGGGGTGCGCCGCTCAAAGCGTTGTCGGGCTATCTGCCGCCGCTGACGTCGCAGGATTTCGTAATGACGCGGACAGCTGCACCGACGGTCGGAACAGCCGAAGCGGGCAAACCGAAATACGGCGATTTTCTGCATCTGCCGCACGGGCTCGAAGGATTTTTCGATTTGAAAGAGGCGGAGGAGTACGCCGCGAAGGTGAACAAGCCGCTGTTCATCGACTTCACGGGACATGGCTGCGTGAACTGCCGCGAAATGGAGGCCCGCGTATGGGCCGACCCTGCCGTGCTGTCGATTCTGCACAATGACTACGTCATAGTCGCCCTCTACACCGACGACAAGAAGGAGCTGCCCGAAAGAGACTGGGTAACGACCGACACTGGCAAGGTTCTGAAAACGCTCGGAAAGATAAACTCCTATTACGCGCTCAAACGCTTCGGCGTGAACGCGCAGCCTTACTATGTATTGCAGGGCCGCAACGGCGAAGTGCTCGTCGAGCCGCGAGGTTACAATCTCGACACGGAGGCTTTCGTCGAGTTTCTCCGCAGCGGAATCGAAGCATACCGCAAATAACCATTTACATAAATCGAAATGGCTGCTTCCTCGGGGGGAGCAGCCATTTTCGCATCATCGTTTTACTTCTTGCCGACGATTTTCGAATCCTTCTTCAACGAATCGCTCTTCCTGGCGGTTGCGGTCGTCGTCGTGCGAGATTTGGTTTTCGAACTCTGTGGGCGGGAACTGTTGCTCGCCGATACGTTTGTCTTTTTCATAAACATTGATATTTAAGGTTCACAACATCCCTACACGCAAATTGCGTACAAAACGCGACACAAAGCCGCCCGAATGTCGCATTTTTCGAAACTATACAATATTGCATTCGGAACGGCAAAGGTCGTGCGGCTCTGTTTTTGCAGCGGACGGAGCAATCAAAACTCGCAAAAATGGACGAAAAAGAATTGTATGCAGCAGCGTTGCGCTACCACTCGGAGGGGCGCGCCGGAAAAATCGAAGTACGACCGACCAAACCTTGTTCGACACCTGCGGATTTGGCACTCGCCTACTCGCCCGGTGTTGCAGCGCCGGCACTCGAAATCGCTGCCGATGCCGCGAAGTCGTACACCTACACCGGCCGGGGCAATCTCGTAGCCGTGATAACCAACGGAACCGCCGTGCTCGGTCTGGGCAACGTGGGACCGCTCGCCGCAAAACCGATAATGGAGGGAAAGTGCATGCTGTTCAAACAGATGGCAGGCATCGACGCTTTCGACATAGAGATAGACGCGCTGATGCCCGACGAGTTCGTCGAATGCGTCCGCAGGATTGCTCCGACGTTCGGCGGCATAAATCTCGAAGACATAAAGGCTCCCGAATGTTTCGAAATCGAACGGCGTTTGCAGGAGGTGCTCGATATTCCGGTGATGCACGACGACCAGCACGGCACGGCGATAATCGCTGCGGCGGCTTTGATGAATCTGTGCCGGCTGACGGAAAAGCGGCTCGAATCGCTGCGCATAGTCGTAAGCGGTGCGGGTGCGGCAGCGATTGCTTCGGCAAGGATGTTCGTTTCGATGGGCATCGCGCGCGCAAACATAATTCTGTGCGACAGCCGTGGTGCGGTAACGGCCGCACGCACCGACCTGACACCCGAAAAACGGGAGTTCGCCACGTCGGCAAATGTCGCGGCGCTCGACGAAGCGATTGCGGGTGCGGATGTTTTTCTCGGTGTTTCCAAGCCGAATCTGCTCACCGCCGATATGATACGGTCAATGGCGAAAGACCCGCTTATAATGGCTCTCGCCAATCCGAGCCCCGAAATATCGCGTGAGGAGGCATTGGCGGCACGATCCGATGTAATATACGCATCCGGACGCTCGGACACGCCGAATCAAGTGAACAATCTGTTGGGATTTCCGTATATTTTCCGAGGTGCGCTCGATGCCGGAGCAAACCGAATCGACGAGCCGATGAAACTGGCTGCCGCCGAAGCGTTGGCGGAACTCGCGCGGAAACCGGTTCCGGAGGAGTTGAAACAGTTGCTTGGACGCGAGGAGATGAGTTTCGGCAAGGAGTACATCATTCCGTCGCCGTTCGACCCCCGACTGCGCGAAAGGATTCCGGCGGCAGTTGCGAAAGCGGCGAAAGAGAGCGGAGCGACACAGGAAAAGAGAGAATAAGAGAACGTTTTTATTAAGCCGAGTGCAGAGCCGAACTTGTTCGGACTATGCCGAGGCGGGAAAACGAAGGCAAAAAAGCCAACGATTATTTTGCATTTGCATAATTTTTCATATCTTCGCGGCTCTTTTCACTTCAAGGAAATGGAACGAATACTCGAACTCGCGGAAGCGAATCCCCGCAAAGCGCACGAAATAATCGAACAGACGGACATTCACGGCATCTGGCAGTCGGTCGGAGCCGAAGTGCATTCGGTAGGTTCGGTCGCGATGGGGCTGATGATGAAGCACCGCGACATAGATTTTCACATCTACTCCGAACCGCTGACGGCAGAGGCGAGTTTCCGCGCCATGTCCCGGCTGTCCGAAAATCCGTCGATAGAGCGCATCGAGTGCCGCAATCTGCTCGCGACCGAGGAGGAGTGCATCGAATGGCACGCATGGTACAGGGACGAGGAGGGCGAATTGTGGCAGATAGACATGATTCATATCCGCAAAGGTTCGCGCTACGACGGCTATTTCGAGCGAATGGCGGAGCGAATATCCACCGTTATGACCGAATCGCAGCGGCAGACGATACTGCGGCTGAAATACGAAACGCCCGACGACGAAAAAATCATGGGCGTCGAATATTATCAGGCTGTAATCCGCGACGGAGTGGGCTCCTACGGCGAATTCGAGAAGTGGCGCAGACGCAATCCTGCGAACGGAATCATCGAATGGATACCATAAAATTGCGAATTCTCCGAAATATACGCGAATAGCGTTGGTTTATTCGGAAAATAATCATATATTTGCACCCCGAAAGGAAAGATGCAGGAGTGGTTGAACTGGCCCGCCTGGAAAGCGAGTAAACGTCAAAAGCGTTTCAGGGGTTCGAATCCCCTTCTTTCCGCAAATAAAACATGTTGTTAAAACTGCAAATCGACTTCTGCTTTTTAAGCAGAAGTTTTTTTATAAAATGTATCGAAATCGAATGTATTCGGATTTCAGTGC
>CAZESW010000090.1:3601-6648 GCA_964514795.1 uncultured Alistipes sp. | reverse complement strand
CGTAACGCAGCCGTCGTGCCGCCATCTCCATCGATTCGCCCGTACGCTCCATCTCGCCCGTCGTGTCGAACCGCTTGTTGTAGCAGACGACGCCGTATTTGGCGGCTTCACGGGCGACGACCGCCTCGTCCTCGTCGCTTTCGGCTCCCCGCAATCCGAAATTGCAGTGTGCGACGCCTATGTCGTAGCCCGATTCGGCGAACAGCGACAGCATCACCATCGAATCGACTCCGCCCGACACCGTAAGCAGTATCCTGTCCTCGCGGGTGAAGAGCGAGTGGCGTTCGATGTATTTTCTGAAATTGTCTATCAGTGCGTTGTTGTGCATGACGGTGTGCCTTATAATATGTTTACCTCCGTTTCGATTTCGATGCCGAACGTTTCGCGGACTTTCGCCTGAACGCTGCGGGCGAAATCCATCACTTCGCCTCCGGTCGCTCCTCCGAGGTTAATCAGTACGAGGGCCTGCCGCGAGTGGACGCCGACGCGGCCTTCGGAAAAACCTTTCAATCCAGCCTTGTCTATCAGCCATCCTGCGGCGAGTTTCGCCTTCGCTCCGTCGGCGGCAGGGTAGAGCGGCATTTCGGGATATTGCACTTTGAGCCGCTCGGCGATTGCGGTATCGACTACCGGATTCTTGAAGAAACTTCCCGCATTGCCCGTAACTGCCGTGTCGGGCAGTTTGCTGCGGCGTATCGAGCAGATTGCATCGCGTATGTTGCGAAGCGTCGCACCTCCCCGAGCTTCCACCTCGCGGATTACGTCGCCGTAGCCGAGATTGGGTTCGGCGGTTTTGGAGAGGCGGAATTTTACGGCGGTGATTATGACGCGTCCTTTCAGCGAACGCTTGAATATGCTGTCGCGATATCCGAATCCGCACTCTTCGGCGGCGAGTGTCGCGAAATCGCCATGTTCGGGACGGAAAATCTCCACTTCGGTTATCGTGTCCTTGGCTTCTGCTCCGTATGCGCCGATATTCTGGACGGGGGCCGCACCGACCTTGCCGGGGATAAGCGACAGATTCTCCGTTCCCCAGAGTCCGTGAGCGACGCACCACTCGACGAAATCGTCCCATTCGACACCCGCACCGACCTTTGCGGTCTGGCTTTCGGCATCCTCCGCAACGATTTCGATTTCGCGGTTGCACGGAACCACGAGCGTCTTCTCGACGTCGCGGGTGAAAAGTATGTTGTTGCCGCCTCCGAGAGCCATCCACTCTCCGCGGACATGTTCGGCGAACAGTTCGGGCAACTCGTCGGCGCGGTCGAACTCCGCCAGCCGTGCCGCCCGCTGTACGACGTGGAAACTGTTGCGTTCCCGCAGGTCGATATTTTCGAAAATGCGAATCATAGCGCAAATATAATGATAATTTCTTTAAGGTCTTTAACGTCCTTAAAGACTTTAAGGAAGAGTATCTTTGAAAATTTTTCGCAAAAGGCGGATTATTTGCAATAAAATGCTTAACTTTGAGAAACGAACCAATCTAAACTTCATTATTTTATGTTCAGCGAAAAAGACATCGAGCAAATCCGCCGTCACGGACTCTCCGTGGAGCAGGTGGAACAGCAAATAGAGAATTTCCGGCGCGGTTTTCCGTCGCTGCCCGTCGTCGGGGCCGCATCGCCGCAGGACGGCATAACGGTGCTCTCGCCCGACGAGGTGGCGGCAGCCGTAGAGTCGTACGAGCGTCGTGCGGACGGACTGTCGGTCGTGAAGTTCGTGCCGGCATCCGGAGCGGCTACGCGAATGTTCAAGGAACTGTTCGAGTTCGTGAACGACGGCAAACGTGGCAAGGGCATAGATACTCTGCTTGAAAATATTGAAAAATTCGCATTCTATCCCGAATTGCGCGAAGTGGTCGCCGACTTCTCGGACGACCGTGCGGTAGTGGCAGCAATTATCGGCGAGGGGCTGAATTACGGCTCGAAACCGAAAGGTCTGGTAACGTTCCACAGTTATCCCGACGGTGCGCGTAAGGCGGTCGAAGAGCATCTCGTGGAGGGCGCGCAGTACGGTGCGGCGAACGGCGTGTCGCGCATCCATTTTACCGTGTCGCCCGAACATGAAGCGGGATTTCGTTCGCTGTTGGAGGAGCGTCTGCCTTATTACGAACAGCGTTTCGGCATAAAATACGACATCTCATTCTCGCAGCAGAAACCGTCTACCGATACCGTTGCCGTTACGCCGGACAACGAGCCGTTCCGCACCGATTCCGGCGAACTGCTTTTCCGTCCTGCGGGACACGGCGCGCTGATAGAGAATCTCGACGAAATAGATGCCGACGTTATCTTCATCAAGAATATCGACAACGTTACGACCGATGCCCGACGCGACGATACGATAGTGTTCAAGAAGGCGCTTGCAGGCATTTTGCTCGACAAGCAGGAGCGGACGTTCGCATATTTGTGTAAACTCCGTGCGGGCGATGCCGATTTGGCGGAGACGGCAGATTTCATCCGTCGCGAACTGTGTGTGAAACTGCCTGAAACATACGATGCCGCACTGCTCGAAAAGATTCTCGACCGACCGATTCGTGTCTGCGGAATGGTGCGCAACGAGGGCGAACCCGGCGGCGGCCCGTTCTGGGTGAAGGCGGACGACGGTACGGTTTCGCTGCAAATCGCCGAGTCGAGCCAGATTTCGGCGGAGGATATGCCGCTGATGAAGGGTGCCACGCACTTCAATCCGGTGGATTTGGTCTGCGGAGTGAAACGCTGCGACGGCTCGAAATTCGACCTCAAACAATATGTGGACCCTGCGACTGGATTCATCTCGTCCAAGTCGAGCGGCGGCCGAGAGTTGAGGGCGCAGGAACTGCCGGGTCTGTGGAACGGGGCGATGGCGCACTGGAACACGATATTCGTGGATGTGCCGATTTCGACATTCTCGCCGGTCAAGGTCGTGCAGGATTTATTGCGGCCGCAACACCAATAGTCGCTTCGGCGCAGGTAAATCTTTTTAAGGTCCTTAAAGTCGTTAGAGTCTTTAAGGACTTTTTTAATAAATTCGGGAAGACGCATTTCGTGTTTGGTTCGGCAGGAAAAAAT
>CAZESW010000090.1:0-3501 GCA_964514795.1 uncultured Alistipes sp. | reverse complement strand
TGTTCGAGTAGGATATGTTCGGTACGAATTATTACGCTCTCGTATCGGGTTTCCGCGAATATGCGCTGGATGCCGAAACCAAGGGGTTCGACATCGAGGCGATACTCGCCGAAATCGAAGAGTCGGTCTCGGAGCGCGACATGAAGTGCATCCGGCTGCTCTATACCTATTACGACTGCGAGAACATCGTCGCTCTGCATAACGACTGTACGGCGCACAACCGCCTCGGCAGACTGTCGGCCGAGGAGTCGGAGCAGGAGATGAAATCGCCGAAACTTCTGCCGAAGCGTATCGCCCGCGTGCTTCGTGCATACGCCAATCCCGAGGGAGAGGATGCCGAGGATATGGATATGACGCTTTCGTTCGCCCGCGCTCTGTTCGGAGCCTATTACGAGGAGTGCGCCGGGTCGCCGTCGCGCTTCATGCGCGAGTGGTCGGAGTTCGACCGCACGCTGCGCAACGTGATTGCTGCGGCTGCCGCCCGTTCGCAGGGTATTCCGGTCGAGTCGGTAACTGTCGGCGGCGGAGAAATCGTCGAGCAGTTGCAGCGCAGTTCGGCCGCGGATTTCGGTCTGCGCGGCGAACTGTCGTATATGGATGCGGCTATCGCCGTCGTGAACGACGAGCACAACATGCTCGAAAAGGAGCGCAAAATCGACCGCATACGGTGGGATATGGCGTCGGAACTCTCGACGTTCGACTATTTCGGCATCGATGCGGTGCTGGCATATCTCGTCAAGGTAAATATGGTTGCCCGATGGAGCCTGCTCGACCGCAAGTACGGTCGCGAGATGTTCGAGAGGCTGATGGCTGAACTTGACGGAAAGGAGTTCGTAAATTAACTCTTTTCGCGATATTTCGCATCGCGCCCTCGGCGAGTACGACCTGTACGAGCCGTCGGACTTAATGCGAAATCTCAATCGAAAATAGTTCAATTTACTTTATTGGAGAAATGAAAATAAAATTGAATAATAAATGAAAACAACAGGACGTGTAAACGGTATCATTTCGAACATCGTTATCGTCAAGGCCGACGGTCCGGTCGGTCAGAACGAAATCTGCTATGTTCGATGCGGTGATACCAAGATGATGGCTGAGGTCATCAAGGTGATAGGCGACGATGCCTATGTGCAGGTTTACGACTCTACGCGCGGTCTGAAAATCGGCGATACGGTGGAGTTCGCGGGACACATGCTCGAAGCGACGCTCGCTCCGGGTCTGCTTTCGCGCAACTACGACGGTTTGCAGAACGACTTGGAGAAGATGGAGAGCCTCTTTATCGAGCGCGGTTCGATAACCGACCCGATAGATTTCGACCGCAAATGGGAGTTCAAGCCGCTTGCCGAGGTCGGCGACAAGGTGTCGGCGGCTTCGTGGCTCGGCGAGGTGCAGGAACAGTGGGTGGCACACAAAATCATGGTACCGTTCATCATGACGGGCAGCTATACCGTCAAGAGCATCGCTGTCGCGGGTGAATACAAGGTTACGGACACCGTAGCCACTCTGGCTGATGCCGACGGCAACGAATATCCGGTAACCATGGTCCAGCGCTGGCCGGTAAAACAGGCCGTGAAGTGCTATACCGAGAAACCGCGTCCGTCGAAAGTCATGGAGACTGGCGTACGCGCGATAGATACTTTCAACCCGCTCGCCGAGGGCGGTACTGGATTTATCCCGGGTCCTTTCGGTGCGGGCAAGACGGTGTTGCAGCACGCGATTTCCAAGCAGGCGGATGCCGACATCATCATCATCGTCGCCTGCGGTGAGCGTGCGAACGAGGTGGTCGAAATCTTCAAGGAGTTCCCCGAACTCGTAGACCCGCGCACGGGACACAAGCTGATGGAGCGTACGATTATCATCTGCAACACGTCGAACATGCCGGTTGCAGCGCGTGAGGCTTCGGTCTATACGGGTATGACTATCGGCGAGTACTACCGCTCGATGGGCTTGAAGGTGCTGGTTATGGCGGACTCGACGTCGCGCTGGGCACAGGCTCTGCGCGAAATGTCCAACCGTTTGGAGGAACTTCCGGGTCAGGATGCCTTCCCGATGGACTTGTCGGCAATCATTTCGAACTTCTACGCCCGTGCCGGTCTGGTGAAACTCACCAACGGCGAAACGGGTTCGGTGACGTTCCTCGGTACCGTGTCGCCTGCGGGAGGTAACCTCAAAGAGCCTGTTACCGAGTCCACGAAGAAGGCTGCGCGATGCTTCTACGCACTGTCGCAGGGTCGTGCAGATTCGAAGCGTTATCCGGCTATCGACCCGATTGACTCCTATTCGAAGTATCTCGAATATCCGGAGGTGGAGGCATATCTGGGCGAGAAAATCGAGAAGGACTGGGTACAACTCGTTTACCGCGGCAAGACGATAGTTCAGCGCGGCAAGGAGGCCAACGACCAGATCAACATCCTCGGCGACGACGGCGTGCCCGTGGAGTATCACGAGCGTTTCTGGAAGAGCGAACTCATCGACTTCGTGGTTTTGCAGCAGGATGCGTTCGACGACATCGACGCCAACTGTCCGATGGAGCGTCAGCAGATGATGTACAAAATGGTGCTCGACATCTGCGACCGTTCGTTCGGTTTCGCCGATTTCGAGGCTTGCTCGAAGTTCTTCAAGGGACTTATCAACCTTTTCCGCCAAATGAACTACTCGGAGTGGAAGAGCGACAAGTTCTACGACTACAAAAAGCAGATTGAAAACTATGTTTCGGAACAGAGCAAATAAGGGAGAAGCGTTATGACAACACGAGCATTTCAGAAAATATATACCAAAATCGATAACATTACCAAGGCAACCGTTACGCTCCGTGCTACGGGTGTAGGCAATGACGAACTCGCCACCGTGGGAGGCAAACTCGCGCAGGTGGTGAAGATTATGGGCGAGAACGTGACGTTGCAGGTTTTCGCCGGAACGGAGGGTCTGGCGACAAATTCGGAGGTCGTATTCCACGGCGAACCGCCGAAGTTGAAGGTGTCGGACAACCTCGCCGGACGTTTCTTCAACGCATACGGCGAACCGCTCGAAGGCGGCGAACAGATAGAGGGCGAGGCTCGCGAAATCGGCGGCCCGACCGTAAATCCGTTCCGCCGTTTGCAGCCGTCCGAACTTATCGCGACGGGTATCGCGGGTATCGACCTTAACAATACCATAGTTTCGGGGCAGAAGATACCGTTCTTCGCCGACCCCGACCAGCCATACAATGCCGTTATGGCGAATGTGGCGCTGCGTGCCAAAGCCGACAAAATCATATTGGGAGGTATGGGTCTTACCAACGACGACTTCCTCTATTTCAAGCAGGTGTTCGAGAATGCGGGTGCGCTCGACCGTATCGTGTCGTTCGTCAATACCACCGAGAACCCGCCCGTCGAGCGTCTGCTCGTACCCGATATGGCGCTTACGGCGGCCGAGTATTTCGCTGTGGACAAGGGCGAAAAGGTGCTCGTGCTGCTGACCGACATGACGCTGTACGCCGATGCGCTGGCTATCGTCTCGAAC
>CAZESW010000089.1:4260-6738 GCA_964514795.1 uncultured Alistipes sp. | reverse complement strand
TCGACCACTCCGCTGCAACGTGCAAGCAGACGTTCGGCACACCGCACGGGAATCGGACGTTCCCACTCGAAGCGGCTCAGTCCGCCGTCGCGGCTTTTGCCTTTGAGCGTCAGGAATGCCTCGTCGCCATAGATTCGCACGCGCGCCGTAACCTTACGCGAACACAGGTAGCCCTGCGCTATCGCGGTCGAGCGGAACGCCTCGTCTCGGAACCGTTCGTCGCGCACCAGAAATTTGCGTTCAATCTCCTGCATGGTTCACCCTATCGCGATGCGGTCTGTTTGGAGTTGTCGGCGATTACGCCCTTGGCATCCAGCGCCCACTTGCCCTGAACGCGCAGCACCTGCTCGACGATGTCGCGCACGGCACCTTTGCCGCCGTCGTATTCAGACACGTAAACCGCCGTTTCGAGCACTTCCGAGCAGGCATCGGCAGGTGCGACCGGAATGCCGACCTCGCGCATGCACTCCAAATCGGGAATGTCGTCGCCCATGTATATTGTTTTCGACAAATCGACCCCGGTACGTTCTGCGAAATCGTGTATCGCCGCGATTTTATCCATACATCCGAGGTACATGTGTTCGATACCGAGCCGCTGCATGCGCGATTCGAGCATCCGCCCGAATCCGCCCGAGATGATGCAGATTTTGCAGCCGTGCTTCACCGCGTAGGCTATCGCGTAGCCGTCCTTGGCGTAGTACTTGCGGATGAAGTCGCCGTCGGCGAGCGGAATTATGCCGCCGTCGGTCAGCACGCCGTCCACGTCGAATACGAACGCCTCGACCCCGGCGATTATCTCCTTGAAATTTTTCTTTGCCATATATATTCGCTTATTTTATCGTAAATCTCTGTCAGTTCGGCATTTCCCGCCATCAGTTCGCGGTGTCGTCCGAGCGTCGCGCGGTCGCCCCTCACCGCCGGGCCGGTCTGTACCGACGACGGATTGCCCGACGCAACGGCCTTGGCGGCAGTCTCGGCGATTATCGCTTCGAGCACCCCGAAATCCAGCCCTGCATCGCGCACGACCTCCGAAGCGCAGGCGAACATCGCATTGGCGAAGTTATTGACGAACACCCCCGCCAGATGAATCCGCGCCCGAAGTGCCGCATCCGCCTCGCCCACTTTGTCCGAAAGCCGCTCCGCCAGCGACCGCACCGCAGCGAGTGTCGCAGCGTCCGACGCTTCGAGGAACAGCGGAATATTGCGCCAGTCCACCTCGCGTCCCGCCGTGAAGGTCATGAACGGATAGAAAACCGCACGGTGTTCGGCTGTTATGGCGTCCATACCGACACTGCCCGCCGTGTGAGCCACTATCGTACCGCCGTTCTTCGGCAGCGATGCCGCGACATCGGCGACAGCACCGTCGCTCACGGCGATAATCACAATATCGGTCGGCAGCAACTCCTCTGCCCTGCCGCACCACTGCGCACCCGCAAGACGGGAGACCTCGCGGCCTCGGATTTCGTTGCGCGCATATACCTGCACGACCTCTACTCCGGCATGCGACATCGCACGTGCCAGCGATTCGGCTACATTGCCGCTGCCTGCTATCGTTACTCTCATAATTCTACTGTTTTCAGTTTGAACGCCCGGCCTTTGCCGCCGACACGGGCGAAGCACCACCGTTCGTCGCCGCCCTCACGCACACCCAGCCGGGCGCACAGTGCGGCGTTCGACATCGGGAAATCGCGGCGGATAATCTCTATCCTCTTGCCGCGCAAAAGTTTGCGAAGCGTCTTTTCGTCGAACCGCAAAGCCTCCTCTATCGCGAACGTCCTGCCGAGGACGCCCTCGGGTCTCTCCGACGACAGCGCGACCGAATTGTCGCTCCACACATCCGCTTTGCCCGCGAATGCTGCCGCGACGAGTCGCGAATGCTGCAATGCCGCATCGGGCAGCGTCAGCCAGCGGTATTCCTCCGCCTCTTTCGGTTCGGCGCACCATTCGGCGGATGACGGATATGGGGTCGCGAACTCGCCCTGACCGACGGCAACGGCAGCTATGGTCGGCTGCGAACCGTCGGCGTATATGTTCACCTCCTTGCACTCGCCGCGCATGGATACCGTCTCGACGCGGCAGTCGCCGAAAATGCGGAACGCCTCGGCGACGTCGAACAGCGGCGAGCACTTGACGCACAACCGGTCGGCGACTTCGGCGAGCCGTCCGCGCAACGACACTATGTCGGGTGAACAATCTTCCAGCCGCACCAGTTTCCCGCCGTTCGCACCACGGCGGTCGGGGTCGGCATAGCACCAGTCGAACCTCTCGCGGCAGTCGCGCAGAAAATCCTCGGACGAGGCATTCACCACCTCGATGTTCGAGGCTCCGAGCCGTGCGAAATTCTCGCGCGCAACGGCAGCCAGCACGCTGTCGCGCTCGACGGTTACGACCCGTTCGAAACGGCGCGAGAGGGCGAGCGCATCGACGCCCAGTCCGCAAGTCAGGTCGAGAACCGAACCGCCCGACAGCAATTTCCGT
>CAZESW010000089.1:0-4160 GCA_964514795.1 uncultured Alistipes sp. | reverse complement strand
GCGACGACGAACAGCGCATAGGTTACCGCGACAGCCCAATCGGGCATACGGAAGTCGAAACATCCCCACGGCAGCGAGGCGGCACGGGCGACCGCTTCGTTTTGCAACCATGCGAACGCGTATGCGGGCATCACGGCATACGTCGCCGCCACGGACGGCAGGAGCAGCGATGCCGCCGCGGAAAACACAATCACATTCGCCGAAAACAGCACGAACGGATTGAGCGGGATACCGATAAACGAAAACATACCGAAAACATTGGATACCAGCGGCATCACAGCCACGGTAGAAACAGTACCTATAACGAATGCCGACAGCACGGCATTCGCGATACGGCTGCGGGTGCGGACACGCAGATAGAGCGGCACACCCCACAGCAGGATTGCAGCTACGGCGATGAACGACAGACGGAATCCGACATCGAAAGCCAGCCTCGGGGCAATAATCAGCATCACGGCTGCCGTCGCTGCGAGAGCGTTCACTCCCGAGTACTGCCGCGACGAGAAGAACGACAGTTGCAGCACCGTGAACATCGTCGCGGCCCGGACGGCGCTCGGCGGATATTCGCACATGGCGACATATAGCCATATCGCCGCAAAAGACAGAACGCTGCGCCAAACATTGCCGTAGCGGACTATCGGCACCATGCGCAGCAGAGCATTGATAAGCAGGAACACTATTCCGACATGCAGTCCCGATACAGCCAGCAGGTGCGCCGCTCCGCCACGGGCATACTCGCCGCGCAGTCCGGCATCGGTCTCGCAGCGTTCGCCCGTCGTCATCGAGAGTATCGTTCCGCGCACACGGTCGTCGGGCAGCAGACGTTTGAGTTTCGCGACTGCCTTGTCGTGCAGACGGTTATCCGGAGCGGGACGGAAGCCGCGGACGGCATCGCGTCGCAACGGCACATTGCCGACACAGCCGCGACGGTATGCCACATCGGCGAATGCGGGATTCCCGGGGCCGAAAGGGCGGATGACGCCGTGCAGCGTGATTTCGTCGCCGCGCGAGAAGCGGAACGTCGAATCGCTCCAAACCGCAACCCTTACCGCCGCACGACCGGAACCGAAGTCCCCGCACCGCACCAGCCTCGCCGAAGCGAGCGACGACCCTCCGCGAATCACCGACGATTCCTCGAAACGCAGCGTCATCATGCGAGGTTTGCCGTAAGGCGGCTGTACCGGAGTCTCCATGGACATTCTCAATGAGCCGGCCGAGAACAGCGCAACGCACAGCGCCGCAGCCGTAACCTTGCGGCCAGAGCCGATTGAGAAAATCGCGGCAGCAGCGACCGAAACCGCAACTGCCGCAAGCCACAACAACCGCGGCACTTCGAAGCGGGAGGAAAAAACAATGCCGACGGCAAGCGGCACTACGACCGCAACCATCGGCATCATTCCTAAGTGTCTGCGTATGTTGCCCGAAGAGAACTCCATACGGTAAAGATAGCAAGATTTTTCGGGAGAGAAGATAAAATCGGACGTTTTTTCGAGGGGAAGGGCGAATTTATAAAGTAAACAAGGTGTTTAAGGTAAATAAGGTAGATAATGTCTCCGGAGGGAATCATTAGCCACCTTAAATACTTTATAGCGGCAGGCTTTATGCCTGCCGCATAACCTTATCCACCTTATAATCAATTCCCGCCGCCGAAATCTTCTGCAAACAACTGCCAGCCTCGCAAAACATCACCGCGGACAGCCTTTGCACCGTTCTCGACCTCCGACATCGCGGCGACGATGCAGGTCATCGTGTTGCCGTCGAGGGTGTCTACCGCCTCGTCCGCACCGATATGCGACGACAGCGCGACACGGCGGACATAGGCTTCGGTATCGTTCTCCGACGGCGGCGCATAACGCGAAATCATGTCGCGCAGGGTGCAGCAGCCGTAACGCCGCGAGTAGGTATGGAGCAGCACGAACATCGCACGGTAGCCCCACTCGACGGATTCGAACTGCCGGAATTCGGCGTCGCTGCTGCGGCTGCACTCGCCCTTGTAGCGGACACCCGAAAGGCGGATGTTGCCGGGATTACGGTTTCGCAGGCCCCGGCTCATCGGTTTCGCATTCATCTCCCAATTCGTTTTTTATACGGCGGCGGACATAACGTCGCAGCCACCCGAAAAGCACTGCATCCGAGAGTTGGGCGGCATTTTCGAGGAACGACCACATCTCCACTCCGCAGACGAAGCCAGTGAACATGCGCGTAAGGTGCAAATCCATGAAGTCGAGCACGCAGTACTCCAACAGCCACGACATGGCGATGGAGATGATGACGAATCCCGCCTTGCGCACCGTGCGCCAAGCCTCGCAGCTCTCGAAATACCACCTGCGCCCCTCCGACGCAGCCATGCGGCGGCTCGCGAGCACTCCCGTAACGAAATCCACCGCGATAAAGAGTATCGCACAGCAGACGAGCGGACAGACGGGTGCGAACATCGACGCCAGTCCGAGCACCGAAGCGTTAATATACCTGAACAAAGCCTCCATCTATCGAACATTTTTTCATTGCATCCTCCTCCGGACGGTACTCCGGAAACTCCTCTGCATGCGCCGCAAGGTAGTCGGACAGTCGCCGCAACAGCGCACGACGACGGTGACGCAGCGAACGTTGAAGTTCGTCGCTGGCACTTTTCAGCGCCGTATCCGAACCTCTGCCCGTCGGAATCGACAGTCCGGCCTGTCCCGTGCGTACATTCAGCGAACGCTGGATGAGCGTCCGCACCGACATGGCGAGCGCCGGAGCGACATACTCCTCTTTCAGCGCCTCGTAGCGTCCCTCGGCAAGCGCTTCGGCGAGCCGGCGACCGATGACGGGTTCGACGTAGCGGTGCATCGCCGCGGCAATGTCCGAATCGCTGACGGTCGACGGCGCAACGTACTCGCCGTCGTTGAAGGCGAGCGCTATCGTCTGTAATGGTGTGATAAGGGTATTCATGGTTATCCGATGCTTGTTACGTTATACTTCGTGATTTCGGACAGATACGCCTGCTGGCGTTCGTCGTCGGGGTCGTAGTCGAGGCCGTCTGCCTTGCGAGCCTCCCACACCTTCATATATATCGGTTTGGAGCGGGTCGGAGGGCGATTGACGATTTGGAGCGACGAGGCGTCGATGCCCATCACCGAACGCAGTACGCGCACTATCGGTTCGAGGATTTCCGCCTGTTCGCCGAGAATCACCGTGTTGAGCGCGACCTCGTATTCGTGGAGTATGCGCTCCGAATTGAATCCCGACGAGTAGTCCAGGCCGCTGAGCGAACGGAACCACGAGTGGGCGACCACTATGTCGCCCGTCGCCTGGTCGTGCAGCGACTTCCAGTCGCCCTCGTTCTGCGACGAAATCGGGATGAAGCGCGAGTTGTCGTCGGCGCTGCCCTCCTTGATGACGAACATCACCTGCCCCGGACGTCCGGCGAACTTCTCCTCTGCCGTGCGGACGAGGCGTTCGGCCTCCTCCTCGCTGTCCACGGCGTCGTCAATCATCATGACGCCCGAGAGCTGGAACGAGTTGTCGAGCCGCGAGATATTCCAGCGGTCGGTCTTGTAGGCGATTGCCGACACGTTCATGCCGGCGATATAGGGCGGCACTCCGTAGTGGTCGAACATCGGTTCGTAATCCTTGTAGTGGACAATCGAACGCAGCGTACCGTCGTCGTGCCGTTCGAAGAGCGGGAAAATCGGCAGGCTGACAGCCTCGGCCGACGCGAACGAGTCCCAGTCGTGATGGAGCAGCACGTGTTTCGAGTCCCTGGCTATACGGCATCGCGTCGCATCCTGATGGTAGAGCGACAGGAACGAATGTTCCTCGTCTGTTACGATTTCGAGGAACGCATTGCCGAACAGCGACTTGTCGTAGGCAATCTTGTTGATTACCTGACGCAGTGTCTCGCCGTCGCCGTTGGCGCGTCCGATGAACCGGCCGAGCATGGTCTGTTCGGTGTCGTAGGCGAAGCCCTTGCCGGTGATGTAGTCCGCCTTGTCGTTGATTATGCGCCGGTGGGTGGTCGAGCGGCGCGACATAAGCGCGAGCGCCTTCGGGAAACGGTTGTCGCTGCCCCATCGCCAGTATTCGCCGCTCTCGACCGGCACGGAGAGCGAAGTATAGGGGTCTGCGGCGTTGCCGACACTGCAAACGACGCTTTTTTTGGTGGGTGTTTTCATGGT
>CAZESW010000088.1:0-6740 GCA_964514795.1 uncultured Alistipes sp. | reverse complement strand
GGCGCAAATCCGCGAAGTTGTCGAAATCCTCCTTATAATATATACCTATTCCCGTCTCCTGCAAACCCTGATTCTCGTCGAAACGGTCTATCGTATGCGTAAATCCTTTGAGCCGCAGCGTCCCCGCCTTGTCGATAAGCCATGTAACGTAGGCTTCGCCCGCGAAATTGGAACTTGCATTGACTACCTGCGACTTGTCGGCGATATAATTGCCCTCGACCTCGATGAGCAGGCGGTTGTTTATCAGCCCCTTCGTAAATCCTATATCGACCTCGTCGCCGGTCATCTCGGTTTTCGGACGGTAGCGTATCACGATATTGTAATCCTCGGTCGAAAGCCAGTTGCTCAACTGGTTCGAGAGCAGTTCGAAGCCCGTCGTAGCCGCCGTGGACTCGCCTATCGACGACGAGGCGGTATTGTTCAGCGCCTCCGAGATGAAACTGCCCGCCACGAGCAGATAGAGGAACTGCTGCGAACGGCTTTCGGGAGTACTCAATGCGTTGGCGATAACGGACTGCACGTCCGAATCGACGTTCGGCACTATCACGTCGAACGTTACAGTCGGATGCGTCAGTCTGTCGGTCAGATGGATGACGCACTCGACGGGAACGCCGCGGGACGAGATGTTGCTCTGCGTCACGCTGCCTTCGAGCAGCGGTTGGAGCGACGCTTTCAGTTTGTAGACGGCGTCGATATTGAGCAGCGCATCGAGCGGTTCGCCAGTCCACTGGATGGTCGAGCCTGACTCAATCACGAAGCGCTTGTTGACGATATTCTGCAACGTGAACAGGTAACTGCCCTCCTCTATCGTGTAGTCGCCGTACATCTCGAAGATATTTTTGCTCGGATTGACACGCATGTTCAGCGAGCCGTCGCCCCGGCCCTTGATGATATCGCCGACCGTCGGGTCGATGACCAGCTGCACCTCGGCGTTCTTGCGCACGTCGAGCGCCATCGTTATGTCCATCGTTCCGCGCGTCGAGGAGTGTCGTTTCTGCCGCCGCTCGAACATCATTTTCTTGCGCACGAGGTAGTCCGTCGTGTCGGGTTTGTCCGCCGACTCGAAAATCACGAAATCGGCATTCGAAATGTTGCTCTGTCCCGACAACGGCATGTAGAATTCGGACGACCCCGCCGTTGCTGCCACTATATCCATCAGCACGCCAGATTTGTCGCCCTTTATCAGCGCGTTGCCCGACGCATAGACATTGCCGTAGAACATGTCGTTGTCCAGCCGCGTCGTATTGAGTACCTGCATATCGCGTATCTTCATACCGAACTCGTACTCGACATTGGAGAGGTGGTCGAGGCTCAGGTTCATATCGAGCGAACCGCGGTTGTCGTGCACGTCGTAGACCGCGGCATCGCTGACGATGAAGCGGTTGTTCTTCACGCGAATGTCAGCCGACGGAACGCGGTAAACGCATTTGGTATAATCGACCGTCGTGCTCAAATCGCGCACCGTGATGTCGCCCGACAAATCGGCCGTCCGCCGTTCGCCGTTAAGCACCAAATCGACCTGCGCCGTACCCTCCGTCTCCGAGACCACGCCTTTGAGCATCGGGTCGAGCAGTCCCATGCGCAGGCTGTCCATCTTCAACCGCGCATAATAGCGCATTTTGGACGGGGCGAAGAATCCGCGCACGAGCGTATCGCGGCGCTCCTGCGTAGACACCGTGAGGCTCGCACGGCTGCGGCCCAAATCCCACGACGACGACAGCAGCAGGTTCGGAATCCGTATTCCGTTCACATCCACGCTGTCGAGCAGGATATGGGCGTCTATTTCGCTGTCGCGCAGCGCCGACTTCACCTTGGCGAAACCCGTCGTACGACCGCCGATTTCGTATCCGAGGCGGTTGGCTATCTGCGTGAACGGAGCGAGTTCGAAATTGCGGAGTTTCAGCACGAGCGAGTCACTGGCGCTCGTCGATGCCACTCCGTGCATGTACATCTCCTGACTGTCGCTGCACACCATGAACCGGCGGACGGCAATGCGCGACGAGTCGATGTCGATGCCGCCCGACGATATGTTCCACACCTCGTCGCCACGCGAAACGAACGACGGCAGCAGGCGCACGTTCACATGGCGCATGCCCTCCTGCCGCGAGAACTTCGACTCCGCCGACAGACGTCCGCGGACGTTGCGGACCGAGTCGGCGAACGAACCGAGCAGGTTCACGCCGTTGTCTTTGGCTCCGCCGTCGATACCGACATTGAGCAGATGCACGGCACCGGCATAGAAGTCTGCCGCCGAGAGCCGCATGGCCAGCGAATCGTTGAGATTATCCACGTCGAGTTTCAGTTCGGTCGCCATATAGCGGTCGGTAGCGATGAAATCGGACTTGCCGCGCATGATGAAGCGGTTGTCCGTCGGATTCATGAACACCTGCACGAGCGTTCCCTCCGACACTTCGAGTCCGCTGCCGCCCGTTATGCAGCCGAGCAGCGGGTCGAGCCGCTTCGTAGTTACCGAAAGCAGCGCTATGTTGCGGCGCAGGTCTTCGCTGCGCCGTTCTATCGTGCGGCGGTCGGATTCGTCGTACATCGCCGGTATATAGCGGTCGAGAAGATTTTTCAGATAATAGGCGGCATCCCTGTAACGGCTGCGGCACTCGAACACGGCATCGGCGAAGTCGGACGTCAGCTTCACCGTCCGCGTATCCTCGTTGCTCTCGACCGTAACCGAAACTATGTCGGAACTTATCTCCCTGTCGTTCTGGCGATACGAAGCGTCGGCCACGCTCAGTTCGCCGTTCATCGTGTCGAGCGTGCGGCCCTGCACCGACAGACCTATGCTCGCCGACAGCACCGACACGGAATCTCGGCGGTTTACGTTCATCGCCGCAAGGTCGGCCATGCCGATATTTATCACGGCGTCGTATCGCGGTTCCGCGCTGCCGAAATCCATCACGGCGACGGCATCGCTCTCCAAAGCCGAATCCTCCGTCCGCAGCGAAGCGCTCAGGCGGGAGTCGGCCAGACGTCCGTCGAACGATATGCCCGTATAGTCGTGCCCGTTCAGCCGCAGTCCCGACACAGTGCCTTCGCCATCGAATCCGCGCAGTCCGCCGTCCATCGTTGCCGACAGCTTCGCAGCGAACGACACGCTGCCGAGCAGGTTGCTGCCCGTCAGGCGTCCGAGCGCCACCGAGCGACCCTCGACATTCGCCGCGACAATCCGTCCCTCCTCGCCGGGCGACATTTTGCCCGAGAGGTCGATACGGCCGCCGCTGCCCAGCCGGGCGGATGCTTTCGCCGAGAATGCCCTGACGGTTCCGCGGAACGTTCCCGAGGCGGCAATGCGCTCCGTCCGTTCGATATACTCGCGGACGGACGGCGAGATGTTCAGTCGTGCTATATTTTGCAGCAGGCGCACAATCTCCTCCGTCGAAGCGTCGAGCTGCTGAACGTTTATGTCGAATCGGGTTCGCGGAATATCGACAAGCCCGCGCACCGTCGCTTCGGCGCGCAGAGTACCGCCGTCCGCGAGCCGCACGTTGTCTATCCGTCCGCGGAAATCGGCGACCGTACCGTGCATCGAGAATGTAGCGTCGGAGATCGAGGTTTTCCATACCCGTATCGCCGGAGCGAAGCAGCCGACATCCTCACTGTCGGCATAACTGTCCGATACCGAAGCGTCAATACGGACGTTACGGATGAAATCCTTGTACGCCGCCCAGTCTTCGCCGGTCAGCGTAAGTTCGGGCATGAATATCCTGGAATTGCCCGCCGTGAGCCTCAACGGCGACAATGCGATAAGTCCCCTGTTCACGAGAAACGAACCCGAGAGGTCGTCTACGCGGAATCCGCACCGTTCCGAGAACGCCATCGACGCAATGTCGCCTCCGACGGCACCGCCCTCGATGGTGAAATCGCCGATATGGCCCGTAATGCCGCGCAGGAACATGTCGGCATAGTCCACGCCGAACTCGGGATTGCGGTGGACGAGACGTTCCATGCGGAAATCTATGTTCGCGGCATCGAGCGAACGAATCAGCAGTTTGAACCGTCCGTTGCGCTTCCTGCTGATTCGGTCCACGACCTCCTTGACGTTCATCGTGCCGCGTTCGGTTTCGCGCAGGATGAATTTTCCGTTCTCCACGCGCCCCGCATTGAGCACCAGACGGTCGGTGATGCCGCTCAGAGAGCCGATGTACGCCGTCACGCTGCCGGCATAGATTAGCGTGTCGCGGTCGAGGTCCTCGACATAGAATCCGCGGACGCGCACCTTGTTGAGCAGGCCGACGGTGATATGGTCGATACTCACGCGGGTGCCGATTTTCTCCGACGCGAAATCGGCGGCGAAACCTACCGCACGGTTCTGCACGGACGGGATGGCGAGCAGCAAAGAGAGCAAAACAGGTAAAATTATCAGCAATAGGAGTATCGCCGATAACACTTTTACCGATATTTTCATAACTTTGCGCACGGGTACGAACATTAAGTTATAATATAACTTACAAAGTTAATTATTTTCGACCGAACTACGAAATATAAACGACAAAAACCGCACAAAACATGGAAATAACCATCCTCGGAATCGAATCTTCGTGCGACGACACTTCGGCGGCCGTCCTGCGCGACACGACTTTGCTGTCGAGCGTCATCGCTTCGCAGGCGGTGCACGAGAAATACGGCGGCGTGATTCCCGAACTCGCTTCGCGCGCCCATCAGCAGAATATCGTTCCCGTCGTGGACACCGCGCTGAAAGAGGCGGGAGTAACGCCCGACAAAATCGATGCCATCGCCTTCACGCGCGGACCTGGCCTGCTCGGCTCGCTGCTCGTCGGAACGTCGTTCGCCAAGGGTCTCGCCATTGCGCACAACATTCCGATGGTCGAGGTGAACCACCTGCACGGGCACATTCTGTCGCACTTCGTCGATATGCCCGACCGCACGCTGCCGCACCCCGAATTTCCGTTCCTCTGTCTGCTCGTCAGCGGCGGACACACCCAAATCGTGAAGGTCGATTCGCCGTTCGGGATGCACATCGTCGGCACGACAATCGACGACGCGGCGGGCGAGGCTCTCGACAAGTGCGCGAAAGTCATGGGATTGCCCTACCCAGGCGGACCGGTCATCGACCGTCTGGCGAAGCAGGGCGACCCGAAAGCGTTCCGTTTCGCCAAACCGCATGTGGACGGGTTCGACTACTCGTTCTCGGGGCTGAAAACGTCGTTCCTCTACACGCTGCGCGATGCCGTAGCCGAGAATCCCGATTTCATCCGTCAGAACGAGTGCGACCTCTGCGCGTCGCTGCTACACACGGTCGTAGATATCCTCGTCGATAAGCTGATTCGTGCCGCCAAAGAGTACGGCATCAAGGACATAGCAATCGGAGGAGGAGTTTCAGCCAATTCGGTTCTGCGTTCGCGCATAGCCGCCGAGGGAGAGAAGCGCGGTTGGCGGACGTTCATTCCCGAACTGAAATTCACGACAGACAACGCCGCGATGATTGCCGTGGCGGGCTATTTCAAATACTGCAAAGACGAGTTCTCGACGCTCGACGCGGCACCGATAGCGAGATACGAGGATTTGCTGTAACAGTCTATCGTCCAACAATAAAAAAGTCCCTAAGGTCATTAAAGACCCTAAGGACTTTTTTTAGGTAACTATATACAACTTTACACCAAATAAAATTAGGTGACGTATTCGGATAGCCGATTGTTGCGGTTCTCGCGGCAAAGCCGCGTATACAGATGTTACCCACCCCCTAAATCCCCCTCCTGTGAGGGGGACTTAGGTCGGAACCCACAAGGTTATAGGGCTTTGGAATATCGTTAGTGTAGAATTGTATATAATCGCCTTTTTTTATTGCTACCGTCCGAAAAACCTCACCCTCCTCGCAGCGAAACCACGGCGGTCGGCAATCTCGCGTTCGACGATGCCCGTAAGCACATCGGGGGCATCGTGCCAGCGGTTGGAGCGGAACTGGCGGCGATAGGTCGTCAGATGAGCGTAGAGTTCGCTCCACCTATCACGCCACCCGCGCGGAAACCGCAGCGAATGCAGCACCGTAGCCGAGTTTGACAGGATTCGCGCCTCCTTGTTGCCCGACTGATGGAACCAGTTGACCTTTACGTCCGGGGCTAGCCGTTGCAGTGTCCGCGCGAACCCTCGTCCGCCGTTATTACTCTCGACGGCAGCGAACCGAGTCTGCGTACTGCGCAGCATATCGCCCACCAGAGTTTCGGTAATCTCCATAGGTTCACGCGAGTATACTGCATCATAGATATATATCGCGCCGTCGGTATCGACGCCGTAGCATATCGAGCACAGATAGTCGTCGCCCGTATCGGCGGTATCGGTATAGTTGCCCCAACGCACGATGTCCCGCGGCAGTTCGTCGTATTCGGCGAACGACTCGCCGTAGAGCAGACCTTCGCGCGAGGATGGGTGGCCCTGATACATGCACTCGAATTTCAGCGGGTCGAGCCTCCGTTTCGATAGAAGCAGTTCGCGGCTGTGGCGCTCCTCCCACAGCGCCTCACCCTCACCGCGGGGGTCGGTTTCGGTCGGCGGCGACGATTTGAGCGCCTCGAAGTTCAGACACAGCCACGTGTCGGGCGGCAGGTTGTCGAGGTCGCTCCACGAACGGAAATCCACACACGGTTCCAGCCGCCGGAGTTCTCCAATCAAATCCTCCTCGTGCCAGCGCGTAAAGACTATCAGTTCGCTCGACGAATTGTGCATGCGGGTGCGCACCACCGAGGTGTACCACTCCCAGCAGTTCTCGCGGA
>CAZESW010000087.1:4460-6885 GCA_964514795.1 uncultured Alistipes sp. | reverse complement strand
ATATAGGCTCCGTAGCGCGCCACTCCGTGAGGCACCACGCGCACACCGAGTTCGGCGAAACCGTGTTTGAGTTCCATTTTGTCGTACCATTCCAGTTCGCCCGCCTGCATCGTGCGCATTTTGCTTATCGGGAAAAAGAGGATTATCGCCTTCTTCACCCATTCGTTCACCTGCCACTCGCTGCGTTCGGCATCCACAGGTTCGGCGCATCGCAGTTCGCCCTTGTCTACGGCATCGACCGTTGCGCGAACGGCATCGCGCACCTCCTCGTTTTCGAGCATCGTGCGGTCTTCCCATGCACGCTCGATTATCACTTTCAGTTCGTTGAAATTCGTTTTCATGTTTTCGGTTTGCAAATCCGCCCGTCATCCGACAGACATACTTTATACAAAGATATACAAAAAAGATAACTATATACAACTTTACACCAAACAAAGTTATGCAACGTATCCGGATAGCCGATTGTCGTGGTTCTCGCGGCAAGCCGCGTATACAGTTGTTACCCACCCCCTAAATCCCCCGCCTGTGCGGGGGACTTCGGTCGGAATCCGCAAGGTTATAAATACCGTTAGTGTAGAATTGTATATAATCGTCTACAAAAAACGGCACATCGCCCGCAGTTCCGCAAAAATTCATACCTTTGCACCGTAATACTATACCCTGACCCAATGAAAACAGGAACACGCATAATAACAATCGCCGCCGCAACAGCCGTCTGCTATTTCGCGGGCTACGGAGCGGGAAAACTTATAAAGTACATGATTTCAAAACAGAAAATCGAATATCCGGCGACGGAACGCGAAGATGTCGTCGATGACTATTTCGGAACGAAGGTCGCCGACCCTTACCGCTGGCTCGAAGACGACAACTCCGACCGCACCACCGAATGGGTCAGGCGGCAGAACGAAACGACGTTCGGCTATCTCGCCGGACTGCCCTCCCGCAACGACATACGCGACCGCCTCATGCAGTTGTGGAACTACCCTACCGAAGGTGCGCCGGCAAAACGCGGCGACTGGTATTACATATCCAGGAACAGCGGATTGCAGAACCAGTCGGTAATCTACCGCAAACGTTCGCTCGACAGCGACGAGGAGGAGGTATTCCTCGACCCGAACACGCTGTCGGACGACGGCACGGTGGCGATGCACTCCGGCGCGTTCACCAAGGACGGACGCTATTTCGCCTATTCGCTGGCTTCGGCAGGTTCGGACTGGGTCGAAATCTACGTCATGGACACGGCGACCAAAGAGTTGCTGCCCGACCGCATAAAGTGGGTGAAATTTTCGGGAGTGGACTGGGCCCGCGACGGAAAGGGATTTTATTACAGTGCGTACGACGCACCTGAGCAGGGCGTCTACTCCGAGCAGAACCGCAACCAGAAAGTGTGGTTCCACCGGCTCGGAACGGCGCAGTCCGAGGATGAACTGATATACGCCGACCCGGCACATCCGCTGCGTTATTTCGCGGGAGGAGAGAGCGAGGACGGACGCTGGATATTCATCACCTCGTCCGCCGGGACTTCGGGAACGGAAATCCTCTACAAACGCAAGGGTGAAAAGAGTTTCCGAACGCTGTTCGCTGGGTTCGACCACGACTATGCAGTTCTCGACTGCGAGAACGACAGGGCAATGGTTCTCACCAACGACAATGCCGAGAATTACCGTCTTGTCAGTGCCGATCTAAATACGGGTGCCGTCAGCGACCTTATTCCGGAGCAGGATTCGCTGCTCGAAGGGGTAAGCACCGCAGGGGATTATCTGTTCGCATTCTATCTTATCGACGCGCAGAACAAAGTCAAACAATTCGACCGCGAGGGACGTTTCATCCGCGATGTAGAACTGCCGATAATCGGTTCGGTCGGAGGATTCGACGGCGAACGCGAGGACAAGGACGTCTATTATGTCGTAACCAACTACACCACACCGGGGACTTATTACAGCTACGACCTCGCGACGGGACGTTCGACATTCTACCGTGCGCCGCAGGTCGAGTTCGATCCGTCGCAGTACGTTACCGAACAGGTATTCTTCGAGAGCAAGGACGGCACGCGAGTTCCGATGTTCGTTTCGCACAAAAAAGGGCTTAAACTCGACGGCGGCAACCCTTGCTACCTCTATGCCTACGGCGGTTTCCAGATAAACATCACTCCGTCGTTCAGCACCACAGCCGTAATGTTCATGGAGCAGGGCGGCGTGTACTGCATCGCCAACATCCGCGGCGGTTCGGAGTACGGCGAGAAGTGGCACAAGGGCGGAATGCTCGAAAACAAACAGAACGTCTTCGACGACTTCATCGCCGCAGCCGAATATCTTATCGCGCAGGGCTACACGTCGAGCAGCAAACTCGCCATCGCGGGAGGTTCGAACGGCGGACTGCTCGTCGGCGCATGCGAGGTTCAGCGTCCCGACCTCTACGCCGTATG
>CAZESW010000087.1:0-4360 GCA_964514795.1 uncultured Alistipes sp. | reverse complement strand
TAGTACGTCCATGAAAGTCTATAAATTCGGAGGTGCGTCGGTTCGCAATGCCGACGGAGTGCGCAACCTGCGCCGCATAGTCGAGGGAGAGCAGGAGCTTTTCATCATCGTATCGGCAATGGGCAAGACCACGAACGCGCTCGAACGGGTTTTCGATGCCTGCCGCCGAGGCGACGCCGATGCCTGCCGCCGCGAAATCGCCGAGAGCGAGGCTTACCACGCGTCGATAATCGGCGACCTGTTCGGGGACCCGGCACACCGCATAGGGCAAGTGGACGGATTCTTCGACGAGTTGCGCCGGTTCACCGCAGAGGAGCGGTACGACCCGTCGCAGGCGGAGGTTTGGTACGACCGGACGGTAGCGTTCGGCGAACTTATCTCGACGACGATAGTTTCGGAATACCTCGACAGTTGCGGAATCGGCAACCGCTGGGTGGACATGCGCAAATGTTTCGTAACGCAGTCGCGCCACAAGGACGCGAACGTCTTCATCGACGAGTCGTCGCCGCTGCTACGTCGCGAAATCGCAGGTTCGCGGACACGGATTTTCGTCGGTCAGGGCTTCATCGGCAGTGCGCCCGACGGTTCGACGACGACGCTGGGCCGCGAGGGTTCGGACTACTCGGCGGCCGTTGCGGCGAATATTCTCGACGCGGAGTCGATGACGGTATGGAAGGATGTGGACGGAATTCTGAACGCCGACCCGAAGATATTCCCCGAAGCGCGCAAAATCGACGCGCTAAACTACGTCGATACCATCGAATTGGCATACAGCGGCGCGCAGATTATCCACCCGAAGACAATCAAGCCGTTGCAGAACAAGCGCATACCGCTTTACGTCAAGCCGTTCGGCGACAAGACGAAGCGCGGAACCGTCATTGACGACTCGGCACCCGCAGTTTCGATGCCGATAATAATTCTCAAACGCAATCAGAATCTGCTTACGCTGCGGTCGCGCGATTTGTCGTTCGTATTGGAGGAGAAGTTCCCGATTGTCTTTTCGACGCTCGAACGGTTCCGCATCAAGACCAACCTCATCCACAACACGGCGATAGAACTGAGCCTCTGCGTCGAGGAGAGCTGGCATCTGGACGAGGTCGCGAAGGCGCTGCAAGACGAGGGCTTCGACACCGACATAAACCGCGACGTCGAACTGCTGACAATACGCCACTGCGACAGGACGCTGTACGAAAAATACGCCGACTGCGATTCGAACCTTATCGGACAGACGACCTCCGAGACCGTCCGAATCGTAAGACGGAAGAATTTATAAACATCATATATCTATGCAACTGCGATTCGCCGAACGGATGTCCCATATAAAGGCTTCGGACATCAGGGAGATGCTCAAAGTAACCGAGCACGACGGCGTAATTTCGTTTGCCGGAGGACTGCCGGCACCGGAGTTGTTTCCTATCGAGGAAATTGAGGAGATAACCCGCAAAGTACTGAAAGAACAGGGCGGAAAGTGCCTCAACTATGCATCTACGGAGGGTTACACACCGCTCAGAGAGTGGATAGCGGAGCGCATGAACTTCCGTTTCGGAACATCGTTCGACAAGGACGACATAATGATAACCCATGGTTCGCAGCAGGCGCTCGACCTTTCGGGCAAGATTTTTCTCGACGAGGGCGATGTAGTTCTGTGCGAAAGCCCGACCTATCTCGCGGCGCTCGGAGCGTTCCGGGCATACGGCTGCCGATTCATCGAGATTCCGACCGACGACGAGGGTATGATTCCCGAGTCGCTCGAAGAGGTTCTGCGGACGACCGACCGCGTAAGACTCGTCTACGTCAATCCCGAATTCCAGAACCCGACGGGTCGTACATGGAGCGCGGCACGACGCGAACGGCTTGCCGAACTCGCCGCCGAATACAATGTCGCCGTAATCGAGGACAACCCCTACGGCGAGTTGCGGTTCGAGGGCGGGAAACTGCCCTCCATACAGTCGTTCGACAAGGCGGACTGCGTGGTTTACGTCGGCACGTTCTCCAAAATCTTCTGCCCCGGTTTCCGCATCGGCTGGGTAGCCGGACACAAGGACATAATCCGCAAGTACGTGTTGGTCAAGCAGGGCGCCGACCTGCAATGCAACCCGCTGTCGCAGAGCGTCGTGGTCGAATACATGAAGAGGCACGACATCGATGCCCACATAGCCCGCATAGTCGAGGTCTACAAACGGCGTCGCGACATCGCGCTGAACTGCATCGCCGAATATTTCCCGGATGGAATCCGCTTCACGCACCCCGAAGGAGGTCTTTTCGTATGGGTCGAGCTGCCGGAAGAGATTTCTGCCCGCGACCTGCTCGCAAAGTGCCTTGCGAAGAGTGTCGCATTCGTTCCGGGCGGCTCGTTCTTCCCGAACGAGAACCGCGAGAACACGATGCGGCTCAACTTCTCGAACATGCCCGACGACAAAATCGCGACCGGTCTTCGCACGATAGGCGAAACACTTAAAGAGATGCTTGAAAATAATTAAAGTCTTTAAGACTTTTTTCGTATTTTTGCAAATTATGGATAACGACTGGAAACACAGACTCGGCGTCGTATTTTCGACGAACCCCGATTTCGAATACTCCTCCGACGAGGAGCCGCAGGTACGGACATTGCCGCCGCAGCAACAGGATTTGCGCGTATGGCGCGACAGCAAGCACCGTGCGGGCAAGGTCGTAACCGTCGTGCGGGGGTTCGTCGGCACGGACGACGATTTGGCGGAACTCGGACGCATGCTCAAAAAGGGCTGCGGCGTAGGAGGTGCCGTCAAGGATGGCGAAATAATAATTCAGGGCGACCATCGCGACCGCGTAACGGAATTGCTGCTGCGCGAAGGTTACCGCTGCAAAAAAGTGTGATGCCGTGAAACGTTTCGCTCTGTTAGCTCTCGCCGCAATGCTCTGCTTCGGCGCATCGGCACAAAAACGTTCCGCCCGACGTGCGGAGCGGGAAGCCTTGCTGCAAAGCATCGCCGCACTGACCGCCAAGGTCGATTCGCTGTCGAAAGTCATCGGGTCGATGGAGAGCCGTTATGTTCCCGTCCGCAAGGAGACAGACCCGTCGTGGGAGAAGTGGAAGGACGTGCGCTACAACTACGGCTTCAATACCGAGGAACAGCCTGTCTACAACACCGTCGAAGGCGTTCTCGAATCGAGCGTCATGCTTTCGGTGCGCGGAGGACGCGGGCGCTGGAACAGCGAATCGGCGAAACCGAAAACGAGTTTCGTGGACGGAGGGCACGTCTTCGAGGGTTGGAACGCCTCCGAAACCTGCCGTCTGACGATGCTTATCGGCAAGCAAGCACCCGACATCGCCTGCATTCAGGTATATTCACCGAAGGGGCTGTACCGCGAGAAACGCCATTTCGGCTGGGTCAAACTCGGTTCGGACGACCGCAACGAAGGTGTCGATTTCGGACGCCGATGGGCGAAATCGTTCGTTCCGTTCACGCTCGCAACGATGAGCGAGGCTCCGACGGACACTATGTACACGAATGAGCAACTCGGTTCGGTCGAGGTTCCTGTCGGCACGCTTTACTACGACACGACGGTCGGCAAGGTGCGCTGCTTCACCGAGAGCGGCTGGAAATACCTCTCGTTCGAATAACGGACTATGGCAAAGGGATTAAGATACATACTCATCGCGACAGTGCTGACGCTCGGTGCATTCCGTGCATCGGCACAGTTCTATTCGTGGGGTGCCGATCCCGAATCCATGCACTGGAACAAAATCAAGGGGCATAAAATCGACATCATCTATCCCGACACCGCCCGCAATCTCGCATACCGGCTGTTCTGCTACACCAAAGCCGTACAGCCCGACATCGGATTCGGATTCCGCCACGGACCGATGAACATCCCGTTCATCGTGCATCCCGAGAATTTCAGTTCCAATGGAATGGTAATGTGGCTGCCGAAGCGTGTCGAGATTCTCTCGTCGCCGGCAATCGACAGTTATTCGATGCCGTGGCTCAAACAGCTCGCCGCCCACGAATACCGCCATGCCGTGCAGTACAACAATCTCAACCGCGGAGTGGTGCGCGTATTCAGTTATCTGCTCGGACAGCAGAGTTCGACCATCGGGCTGCTCTTCATGCCGCTGTGGGCTATCGAGGGCGACGCCGTACTGTCGGAAACCGCCATGTCGTCGTTCGGCCGCGCGCTGCAACCGAGTTTCACCATCGACTACCGTGCGGCGGGCGATTTCACCAAACGGCGGCGCAATACCGACAAATGGTTCTGCGGCTCGTATCGCGAACATATCCCTGACCACTACCACATAGGCTACCAGATAACGGCATACGCCGACACCAAATACGATGAGAATAACTGGAACAAGGCCACCCGCTACGCCGTGCGCAACCCT
>CAZESW010000086.1:3691-6918 GCA_964514795.1 uncultured Alistipes sp. | reverse complement strand
TCGATGAAGCGGTCGGCAACCAGACGGTCGAGCACCCTACGTGCGTCGGCATCCGCCACTCCCCAGCCCCGCATAAGCCGCAGGGCATCGCCCGACGAACGTTCAGCCTTGGCACACATCCGCATAAGCGAGGCGAGAGCCTGCGCAGGAGTCTTGTCGCGTCTTACTTTCTGCACCATACCATTCTCGGTTTCATGGCGGCATCGGAGGCCATGCCCGTATCGCGGAATCCCGTCCCGTCGAGCATCCGGCACACCTCGTCGCCGTATTTTTCGTATATTTCGAACCACAGCCGACCACCCTCACGGAGCATTGCCGAAGCATTGCGGGCAATCGACCGGTAGAAAATCAGCGGGTCGTCGTCCTCGACGAACAGGGCGCCCGCAGGTTCGTAGTCGCGGACATTCGTGTGCATCGATCCGCGGTCGCTGCGTGGAACGTAAGGCGGATTCGACACTATCGCGTCGAACATCCCCAATCCGCGCAAATTGCCCAGAGCATCCGCCTGCACGAATTCGACGTCGGCACCGTTGCGGACCGCATTCGCACGGGCAATCGCCAGAGCCTCCTCCGAGATATCGATTGCCGTGACCTTCGCTTCGGGAATCAACAGGGCCAGCGAAACGGCAATCGCACCGCTGCCCGTTCCTATATCGAGTATCCTCGCTCCCGCAGCGGTTTCGGCGGCTACGCGTTCGACGAGTTCCGCAGTTTCGGGACGCGGAATCAGCACCCCCTCGCGAACCTCGAAGTCGAAGCCGCAGAACTCGGCATGTCCGAGTACATACTGCACCGGTCGTCCGCGACGGAGGTCGGCGACGATATCGTCGAGCGAGTCGATTGTGCATGGCGAATCGTAATCGGCGACAAGGTGCGTGAAATCGACGCCCGCGGCATCCATGACGACCATGCGGGCGATGCTCTCCGCCTCACGTGGTTCGTAAAGCGACGCTATCGACGAAGCGATGCGGCGGACTGTTTCTCTACGGGTGGACATATTCGGAGTTGCGAAGTTTCAAATCGGCAAGGGCTATGGCTGCGACCGCCTCGACGACGGCCGATGCCCTCAATGCTATGCAGGCATCGTGGCGGCCCGTGATTCGCAGAACGTTCATGCGGTTTTCGGCGAAATCGAAGGTCTGCTGCGGCATCGAGATGCTCGGCGTAGGCTTCACGGCCACACGGAAGACGATTTCGTTGCCGTTCGTTATTCCGCCGACGATGCCGCCCTCGTTGTTGGTCAGCGTATGTCCGTCGGCATCGGCGATACGGTCGTTACGCTCCGAACCGCGCAGTCTGACTCCCTCGAATCCGCTGCCGAACTCTATTCCCTTGACAGCCGGAACGGAGAACATCAGATGGGCAATCGTGCTCTCGGCAGAATCGAAAAACGGTTCGCCGAGACCTATTTCCGCTCCCGAAACGCGGCACTCTATTACTCCGCCGACCGAGTCGCCGGCAGAAGCCGCATCGGCGACCGCACGGGCGAACTCCGCGGGATTGCGTTCGCCGCCCACCTCGACGAGCGACGACGAGAAGCGGACGCCGCCGAGTATCTTCTTCGCCACGACACCCGCCGCGACCAGCGGCAGCGTCATGCGTCCCGAGAACATTCCGCCGCCGCGCAAATCGGTATCGTCGCCGTACTTCGCACGGGCCGTAAAATCGGCATGCGACGGTCGGGGCATGCTGCGGAAACGGTCGTAGTCGTTCGACCGCGTATTCGTATTGGCGAACGAGATTTCGAGTGTTCCGCCCGTCGTAATCCCGTCGGCGATACCTCCCGACAGCACCGGAATATCGGCCTCCCTGCGCGGCGTAGTGCCTGCCGCACCCGAACGGCGGCGGGCTATGTCGGGCTCGAAATCGTCGGCGGACAAGGCGATGCCTGCCGGAACGCCGTCGATGCGGATGCCGAGCGCAGGGGCATGGGATGCTCCCCAGATGGTTATGCGGAATATCGTGCCGAAAGTGTGCATGTTTTTTAAGGTTTTTAAAGTCCTTAAAGTCTTTCGTTAATGTCTTAATCCTGCGAGGTCGTCGAAGAAATGCGGGTAACTCTTGGCGACGCACTCGGCATCGCGTATCGTGATTTCGCCGTCGCAGCGCAGTGCCGACACCGCAAGCGACATCGCCATACGGTGGTCGTCGTAACTCTCCGTCGCGACGCCCGAACGGATTTCGCCGCCACGGACACGCATTACGTCGTCGTCGAGCGTTATCCCGATACCGAGTTTCGCATATTCGCTGCGCAAAGCCTCGGCGCGGTTGCTCTCCTTGTGTTCGAGCCGCGAAGTACCCGTAATTACGCTTTCGCCCTCAGCAGCCGCAGCGAGTGCGACCAGTGCGGGGAACAGGTCGGGGCAGTCCGTCGCGTCGAACTCGAAAGCCGACAGCGGACGGCGGGCGACCGTTACGCTCCGTTCGTCGCTGACGACCGACGCTCCGGCACGGACCAGCGCGTCGCAGATTGCGACATCCGCCTGTTTGGAGAGCAGCGAGAGGTTGTCGAGCGTAACCTCGCCCGCAACGGCTCCTGCGACGAGCATTATCGCCGCGGCACTCCAATCGCCCTCGATTGAGAAATCGGCAGGTTCGTATTTCTGTCCGCCCTCGATGAAGAACTCCGAATAGTCGTTATGCAGAATCCTGACGCCGAAACGCAGTGCCGTATCTATGGTCATGTCGAGATATGGACGCGACACGGCACGTTCGACATGCAGCGTAGTATCCTCCTCCGCGAGCGGCAGTGCGAGCAGCAGTCCCGTGATGAACTGCGACGACACCGAGCCGTCCACGTCGATTTCGCCGCCCCGCATCGGTCCGCAGACCTCGATAGGCAGCCGCCCCCCTCCGTCGCGGACATCGACGCCCAGACGACGCAGCGGAGCAATCATCATATCCATCGGACGGTGGAGCAGCGTTCCCTCGCCGACGACCGTAACCGGCACGGAGCACAGCGACGCAATCGGGGTAAAGAGGCGCGTGGCCAGTCCCGACTCGCCGACATAGAGCGTATCGCTGCGGGGCGACAGACCGCCCGTAACACGGAGCGTGTGTTCGTCCTCGCGGCACACCGAAGCGCCGAGCGACTCTATGCAGCCGAGAGCCGACTGCGTATCCTTGCAGAATTCGATGTTGCGGAGCGTCGATTCACCCTCGGCGAGAAGTGCCGCCGCGAGTGCCCGCTGCGCATAACTTTTGGAACATGGCGGCGTGATTTTTCC
>CAZESW010000086.1:0-3591 GCA_964514795.1 uncultured Alistipes sp. | reverse complement strand
CTCGTCGTTCGCCAAATCCTCGGCAGTACCCGTTTTCAGAATCTTGCCCTCGTAGAGCAGGTAGGTGCGGTCGGTGATGGCGAGTGTCTCGTCCACATTATGGTCGGTGATGATGACGCCGATATTCTTGTTTTTCAGCGTAGCGACGATACTCTGTATATCCTCGACGGCGATAGGGTCCACACCCGCGAACGGCTCGTCGAGCAGAATGAACGCCGGATTGATTGCCACGGCACGCGCAATCTCGGTGCGGCGGCGTTCGCCACCCGAAAGCTGGATACCGTAACTCTTGCGGACCTTTTGCAGACGGAACTCCTCGATAAGCGCCTCGACGCGCTCGTTCTGGTACTCCTTGGTATAATTCGTCATTTCGAGCACCGAACGGATATTGTCCTCGACGCTCAGACGGCGGAACACCGACGCCTCCTGCGCCAGATAGCCGATGCCGAACTGCGCACGACGGTAGACAGGCTCCTTGGTGAGTTCGATGATTTTGCCGTCGTCGTGTTCGAGGAAAATCTGCCCCTCGTTGGGTTTGATAAGACCCACTATCATATAAAAAGAGGTAGTCTTGCCCGCTCCGTTGGGACCGAGCAGACCGACGATTTCGCCCTGCTTGACGTCGATTGAAACGTGGTTCACGACGGTTCGGGACTTGTATTTCTTGACGAGTTCGCTGGTAAAAAGTCGCATTTCGTTCAGATTTTTTTACAAAGTTAGGATAATTTCCCAAATATTTCGTATCTTTGATTGAATTTTAATCCTCCGCAAACGAGGATAACGTAATTACTGCGATGACGCAAAATTTGACAGACAAGAATTTACTACACGAGAAACTCAAAGAATACTTCGGATTTCCGTCGTTCAAGGGGAATCAGGAGGCAGTAATACTCAACCTGCTCGCCGGTCGCGACACATTCGTGCTGATGCCGACGGGCGGCGGAAAATCACTCTGCTACCAGTTGCCGGCACTGATGATGGACGGCGTGGCGATAATCATCTCGCCGCTTATAGCGCTGATGAAAAATCAGGTCGATGCCATGCGGACATTCTCGACGACACCGGGCATAGCCCATTTCCTCAACTCCTCGCTCAACAAGAATGCCGTACAGCAGGTTCGCGAGGACGTTTTGTCGGGAAAGACCAAACTGCTCTATTTCGCACCCGAATCGCTGACCAAGGAGGACAACATCGCCTTCCTGCGCAAAATCAAAATATCGTTCTACGCAATCGACGAGGCACACTGCATCTCGGAATGGGGTCACGATTTCCGTCCGGAGTACCGGCGCATACGTCCGATAATCAACGACATCGGCAGCGCTCCGCTGATTACGCTTACGGCTACGGCCACGCCCAAGGTGCAGATGGACATCCAGAAGAACCTCGGCATGACCGACGCCACGGTGTTCCGTTCGTCGTTCAACCGTCCGAACCTCTACTACGAAATGCGGCCGAAGCACGACCCGGAGCGCGATATAATAAAGTATATAAAGCAAAACAGCGGCAAGAGCGGCATCATCTACTGCCTCAGCCGCAAGAAGGTCGAGGAGCTCGCCGAACTGCTCGTCGCCAACGGCATCAAGGCGCTGCCTTACCATGCCGGAATGGACGCGCAGACCCGCGCCGACAACCAGGACGCCTTTCTGATGGAGGGTGCCGACGTAATCGTCGCCACCATCGCCTTCGGAATGGGCATCGACAAGCCGGACGTCCGTTTCGTGATTCATTACGACATCCCGAAGTCGCTCGAAGGCTACTATCAGGAGACGGGCCGCGCTGGTCGTGACGGCGGCGAAGGACACTGCATCACCTTTTACAGCTACAAGGACATACAGAAACTCGAAAAGTTCATGCAGGGCAAGCCAGTCGCCGAGCAGGAAATCGGCAAACTGCTGCTGCTCGAAACGTCATCCTACGCCGAGAGTTCGATGTGCCGCCGCAAGACGCTGCTGCACTACTTCGGCGAGGAGTACACGGAGGCCAACTGCGGCGCATGCGACAACTGCTGCCACCCGCGGCCGCAGGTCGATGCCACGAAGGAGCTCGTAATGGCGCTCAAAGCGTTGCAGGCGATAGGCGACAAGTTCAAGATAGACCACCTCATCGCCCTGCTGACGGGCAAGGTCACGGCGAACATCAAGAGTTACGGTCACCAAACCTGCGAATGGTTCGGCAAAGGCAAGGGCAAGGACGAGCGTTTCTGGGGCGCTGTAATCCGCCAGGGACTCATCATGGGTTTTATCGACAAGAACATAGAGAACTACGGACTGATTTCGGTTACGCCGGAGGGCGAGAAATACATGACGTCGCCGACGACGGTAAAGGTCGCTTCCGACCGCGACTACGACGAGGAGGAGCGCGAGCAGGAGGCGGCGATACCTGCCAAGGGAGGCGCTGCGGACGAGGAGCTGTTCGCGATGCTCAAAGACCTGCGCAAGAAGGTGGCGAAGCAGCACGACCTGCCGCCGTTCGTCGTATTCCAGGACCCTTCGCTCGAAGACATGTCGATACAGTACCCGATAACGCTCGAAGAGATGCAGAACATCTCGGGCGTCGGTGCGGGCAAGGCGGAGAAGTTCGGCGAAGAGTTCGTCAAACTCATCAAGGCGTATGTCGAGGAGAAGGAGATTGTGCGTCCGCAGGATATGGTCGTCAAGTCGGTGGCGAACAAGTCGAGCAACAAGATATTCATCATCCGTTCGATAGACCGTCAGATGGATTTCGAGGACATCGCCCGTGCGAAGAGCCTTTCGTTCGACGAACTGCTGACCGAAATCGAGACTATCGTCAAGTCAGGCACAAACCTCAACATACAGTACTACCTCGACCAGTATATGGACGAAGACAAAATCGAGGACATATACCTGTATTTCAAGGAGGACGCCGAGACGGACTCGCTCGAAGCGGCGGTCGAGGAGCTGGGCAGCGACTATACGGAGGAGGAGATACGGCTCGTCCGCATCAAGTTCCTCTGCGAGGCGGGCAACTAAACGTTTAAAGTCGTTAAAATCCTTAAAGTCTTTAAGGTTAAAGCACTATTATGGCGGAAGTCAGGGCAAAGAAATCGCTCGGTCAGCACTTTCTGACCGACCTCAACATAGCGCGCAAAATATGCGATTCGCTGTCGGCAGGCGACGCTGCGGCACCGGACGACGTGCTGGAAGTAGGCTGCGGAATGGGCGTGCTGACGCAGTATCTGTTGCAGCGCGGCGACATCGTGACCTACGGTGCCGAAATCGACGGCGAAAGCGTCGAGTATCTCCATGCCCACTACCCCGAATTCGCCCCGAGGCTTATCGAGGGCGATTTCCTGAAAATGGACCTCGCCGAACGCTTCCCGAACGGGGTGCGCATCATCGGCAATTTCCCCTACAATATCTCGTCGCAGATATTCTTCAAGATAATCGAGAACCGCGACCTCGTGCCCGAGTGCGTCGGCATGATTCAGCGCGAAGTCGCCGTCCGCATCGCCGAGCCGCCCGGTTCGCGCGAGTACGGCATCCTGAGCGTGCTTTTGCAGGCGTGGTACGACATCGACTACCTGTTCACCGTGTCGGAGCAGGTCTTCAATCCGCCGCCGACGGTCAAGAG
>CAZESW010000085.1:3376-6948 GCA_964514795.1 uncultured Alistipes sp. | reverse complement strand
GGTATGCCGGTGTTCCAGACGATGGGTAACCACGACTACACATATTTCTATTCGACCAAGCCGCTGTCCGCGGATGCAACGAGCAGTACGGCGGATCTTAAGTGCCAGCGCGAGTTCGAGGCTGTATTCGGCCCTATCAACTATTCGTGGAACCGCGGTAACGTACATATAGTATGTATGCGTGACATAATCTACAACAGTACCACCGACGCATCGAACTATTCGCTCGGATTCACCGACGAACAGTACCAGTGGCTGCGTCAGGATTTGTCCTTCGTTCCGAAGACGAAGATGGTCATCCTGTGCGTCCATATTCCTATCGTCAATTCCAAGAACAAGAATGTCCAGAATGTACTTACGCTCTTGAAGCAGTTCAAGGAGGGGCACATCATGTCGGGTCATACCCACTATATGCGCAACGAGCCTACCAAGTCGGGGGTCTACGAACATGTTCATGCGGCTGTCTGCGGTTCATGGTGGTATTCCAATCTGAACGGCGACGGTTGCCCTAACGGTTATGCGGTCTATACCATTAACGGTTCGACCATGAAGGACTGGTACTATAAGGGTGTCAATGCGGGCATGAATCAGCGCAGTTATCAAATCCGCCTCTATCGCGGCAATCTGAAATGCGGCGGAGCGAAAGAGTATTTCCAGTATCAGCACGGCAGCAACGTGTTGCTCGCGAATGTATTCAATGCCGACTCCAACTGGACTGTCAAGGTGTACGAAAACGGCGTTTATACTGGTAATATGACGTTAATCGCCAATAAGAAGTACGACAATACCACTTTGCCGTTCTCCTCGACCAACAGCATGACCAATCCTACGCTCGTGCCGAATGATTCGAGTCAGGATTACTGGGCTATCGGCTATCATATCGGAGTCGTGGGCCGGGGTCATGTCAGCGGTAACCGAAACAGTTACATGACCAACGGTTTCCACATATACAAATATACGTTGAAGAACGCGAACGCTTCGGTCAAGGTAGTTGCTACCGACCGGTTCGGCAACGAGTATACCGAAACCGTAATCACCGGCGACTACGAATATACCCTCGCCAAATAGCGGCGGCGTATTCGACAAAAAATCCCCCGGCAATAGTCGGGGGATTTTTTATTAAGGACATTAACGACCTAAAAGACTTCAACTGAAATTTTCTATACGTGCCGCAGAATCTCTTCCAACCCGTCGAAATGGCATTTGTAGTCTTCGAGCGAACGGCGGATGATTTCGTGCGCCTCATCCTTGCCGTAAGTGTCGATGATTTCGACGCGCTTCGGTTTCGAGTTGTCGGTATCGGGCATATCCTTGTACGTAAGGAAATAGTGCTTCAAACGGTTTACGATGGTCTTCGGCAACTCCGAAATATCGTTGTAACCGCTGTACGTCGCATCGTGACGCAGTACGGCTATAATCTTGTCGTCGGCTTCGTTGCCGTCGAGCATTCGGAATCCGCCGATAGGACGTACATTTACGATAATGTCGCCGTGAGCTATGGTGCGCTCCGTCAGCACACAGATGTCGAGCGGGTCGCCGTCACCCATGATTCCCGTGCGGTTGCACTGCTGCATACAATATTTCGCGACGCTGTCGCCGCAGAAACTCTGCGGAATGAAACCGTAGAGCGCCGGGATTACCGTCGAATATTTTTGCGGTCGGTCGATTTTGATGTAACCGCTGACCTTGTCGAGTTCGTATTTTACGGTGTCGGTCGGCACCATTTCGATAAATGCCGTAACTACTTCGGGGGCATTGTCGCCTACCTCGATTCCGTGCCAAGGGTGCGACTTGTAGCGCAGACCCATCAATCGTGCAATCGGGTCGTTAATTTTGTTTCCCATTTTATTCCTCTTTTATAACACGACAAAGATAGCGTTTTTATTTCAAACATGCGTATTTTATCCGCTTCTTTGACTTCCGAAAAGTTTCTTTTGTGATATTTTCGTTTTAATTTTCAATCCTTTGACTCTAAACAAGCTGATTTTATTATGACAATTAAGATTAAAACCCGGAAATGGAAGGCGAATTGCCGTCGCATTTACCTATTGGAATATATGGAGAAACTGGCTGCCGAACTCGATTCGTGCGGCAAATTCGGCACGGCGTGTAATTATCGGCGGACGATAGACAGTCTCTCTGCTTTCCTCGGCAGGGATATTCCGTTGAAGCAGTTGACCGAAAGGGTGGTATCGGAGTATGGCGAATGGCTTCGCCGTCGCAATCTCGTGCGCAATACCATATCTTTCTACATGCGTGTACTGCGATCTGTTTACAATAAGGCGGTAGACAGGCGAATAGTGAAACAGACATTTCCTTTTCGTAATGTATATACGGGTGTCGACCGTACCCGCAAACGTGCCGTGGACGAGCATGTCATACTCAGTTTGCAGAATCTCGACCTCGAACCTTCATCTTCCGTCGCTATGGCCCGCGACCTGTTCGTATTCAGTTACTGTATGCGCGGGATGGCTTTTGTCGATATTGCGTTTCTGCGCAAGTCGGATATTCGTGGCGGTGCGGTTACCTATTTCCGCCGCAAGACGGGACAAAATCTAGTTGTGCGCATAGAACCGTGTATCGAACGTATCATAAGACGGTACGAAAACGCCGTATCCGATAGCCCATACGTTTTTCCTCTGTTATGTTCATCCGAGTTGGAAACTGCATTCAGGGAGTATCGTATAGCATTGGGTATGTATAACCGCCGGTTGAAAAAACTTGCGCAACTTGCAGGTATCGATACTCCGCTTACTTCTTATGTCGCCCGGCATACATGGGCGACTGCTGCCCGTAATCGCAATATTCCGTTGTCCGTTATAAGTGCCGGTATGGGGCATTCTTCCGAGAAAACGACGCAGATATATCTGGCATCATTGGAAAATTCGGTCGTAGACCGCGCTAACCAACGTATTTTAGAAGCGTTGAATCAGTGACTGCGACAGAATCTCGGGCTTGCACTCTTTGAGCAGTACGCGTTTGTCGGCATCGAGCAGATAGAGTGCCGGAAACTGCTTGAACGAGTACAGTTCGTGCTCCATGATTCCGGTGACGTCGAGAGCCTCCGTCCAGCTGTCGGGAATGATATCCGGAATCGGTTTCCACGATTCGCGGTCGCCGTCGGCGAATACGGCAATCGCTTTGAGTCTGCCTTCGCTGACAGCCGAGCGTATTGCGGTATCGTCGCGCAGGAATTTCATTATTTCCATGCAGTGCTCGCATTCGGGGTCGTAGAATACGAGCAGGACAGTTTCCGCCTTCGTCCCGTGGAGCGTATGCCTTCGTCCGTCCCTGCCGACGTATGCGAAATCGGCGGCCGTCGAGCCTGTGCGGTTCTTGCGGGCCGTGTTCAGCTGATATGTCGGGCGCATCTTTTCGTATTCGTCGAGTATCGGACTGCGCAACAACTCTTCGAGAAAAATCATATAGTGGTTGTCGTTGCACAGCGGCGAATCGGATTCGTACAGATATTTTTCGGCAATCTCCGCAAGCATCATGAACGCCGGTTTGTCCGCTTCGGCACGATGCAACAATACGCCCGTCGCCTTTGCCACCGCCGTCGTATCGGCATG